>JANXWW010000315.1 GCA_025350945.1 Burkholderiales bacterium | reverse complement strand
GATGGAGCGCGGAAGGAGGACGGGGCGTGCCGGATTTTGCACTCACCCCCGAATCCTCCAGCACACGTTTTTTCGCGGCCGTAAATTCTTCCTCATTCAAAGCGCCCTGCTCGCGCAAGGTTTGCAGTTTTTGCAGTTCGTCAGAAATATTCATGTTGAGATTCCTTTGCGGTTGTTGATGATACTTCGGTAAGACTATAGAAACCAGATCTTATCGGCTTCATCTGGCCCACCCGATAGCTGCGCGATCAATTGCAGAAATCGGGGGCTGAAATAACGCAGGCCACGATCACCTGCCACACAAACAATGCGTCAATGCCATAAATGGCATGCCGCTCTTCGATTTATCGGCCATCTCGCTCAACCACAATAAATCTTTTTGCGCTTCGTTAAGTGCGCTATTGGGGATGCCAACAGGTATCAAGCGCAGATTAAATTGCGCGGCCAGTGAGCCAATTGAGGACGTTGCATCCACGCCGAACTGCTGAAGAATGCGCTCAATTTTACTGAGCTCGGGCTCGATGTAAGTCACGCGCGCATCTTCGGGCAATTTCGCTTTTGCGGCGGCGGATTTAATCGCGTCGATGAAGCTGCCGGTGCGATCAATTAGCCCGCGCTCTTTTGCTTGCGCGCCGGTCCAGACACGGCCTTGCGCGACGGCATCGATTTTATCTGGCGTGGTTTTGCGCGCTGTGGCTGCTTTGGTGGTGAATTCGCTGTAAACGTTATTGATCGAGCCTTGAATCAATTGCTCGAAGCGCGGGTCGAGTGCGCGACGTGGATCGTAGCCGCCGCCTAGCCATGTTGTTGTGTAGCCGCCCGTGTTCACGGATAATTTTTCGAGTGCTTTTTCGGCTGTTGGCAAAATCGCGAATACGCCGATTGATCCCGTGACCGTGGCCTCATCTGCGATCACTTCATCGGCCGCCATCGAAATCCAGTAGCCGCCGGATGCAGCGACATTGCCCATTGAAACGACAACGGGCTTGCCCGCCGTGCGCGCCAATTCCAGTTCGTGGCGCACCAACTCAGATCCGAATGCGCTACCGCCAGGTGAATTTACGCGTAGCACAATCGCCTTGATTTTTTCATCCTCGCGTGCACGACGAATCAGCTCCGCTGTGGAGCGCCCACCAATTGCACCAGCAGGTGCTGCACCGTCGGTAATTTCACCTTCGGCCACCACCACGCCAACACCATCGCCCAACCCAAATGGCACTTTTGGTTTGATGCTGTCCAAATAGTTGTTGAACGATACCTGTCGAAATGTTTTTTGTTCAAGGTGCGTCTCATCTTTCGCACCCCGTTCAATCATCATCTGGCGCATTTCATCGCGGGTTTTTAGACTATCAACCAGTTTATTCGATAGTGCCAATTTCGCCGCATTGTTGTTGGCGGCGGCGAATTGTTCTGGCAATTCATTGATGGTTTTTACGATGCTGCCTGCGGGCAATTTGCGAGCGGTTTCCACACCATCGGTGTAAGTTTTCCACAGCGCATCATAAAGAAACGCATCGGATTCCATCGTCGCTTTCGATGGCGCATTGGCAAAATACGGTTCACCAAAATTTTTATACGTGCCGACGCGAATCACGTGTGCCGTCACACCGACTTTATCGAGTGCATCGCGATAATAATTGCGATAGCGGCCAAAGCCATCGATGTACACCATGCCCATGGGGTGCAACATCACTTCGCTGGCGTGCGCGGCCAAATAATATTGTTTCTGATCGAAATTCGATCCCCATGCCACGACTTGTTTGCCGCTCGTTTTAAAGCGCTCCAGCGCCGCAGCCACTTCGCGTAAATTAGCCAGTCCCGTGTTGGAAAAATCATCAAGGATCAGCAGCACGCGATCAATTTTTTTATCTTTCGCCGCCGCATCAAGCACCATCAGCACATCGCGTAATTGCGTTTGCGCACCTGCCTCGCTGCCCGCCGCCTGCGAGGTAATACGATCAGGCAAACTGCCCGATTGCTGCTCGACAACAGGGCCACTCAGATTCAACACGAGCGCCGTTTTTTCCTGCAGTTTTAATTTGTCGCTGCTAAAAATCGCAACGATGACGGCGATAACAATAAACAAAAAAATCAGGTTAAAAACCACGCGCCGTGAAAAATCAAGCCATGACCAGAATCCGCTAAAAAAACGAGTAATCGTCGCGACGGCTTTTTTGTTTGGGCTCGGTGACACAGATGCGGCTACGGGTACTGGTGCTGGGGAATTCATGATGCACTCCAAAAAATTTGTCGATCTGATTTAGCGATACCAGCATCTTAGCCGAGACGCGGATTGGCGCGTGAATATTGCGATGAAACAAGTGAATTGAGGGATGAAACGCAGTGCAAATTTCAACATTGTTAAAAACATAAACTCCAGCATAAAAACAGTTTTTTTTAAGATTTGAAAATAAACTGAAAAACTCGCCAAGATTGGGGACTGTAAAACGCTTGCTGTTTATAATCATGCATCGCCTGTCGATAGCCCCGGCATTTAGGCGCATGATGGATTAAGGCAGAATTGATCGTGGTATTATATTGGTATTATTTCAGCGCTTTAATGCAGCACAGCGCATAAAATCAATACCTAAACTCTTTAACTGGCGCGCCTTTGCAGGCATTTATGCCTTGAACGCCGCGCTAGTTGTGCTAATTATGTATTCCATGAAAAAACTACGCGAATTGCGTCTTGCAGCGCGATCATGACGCTTACCGACACGCTATTTATTCTGGTGCTGCTGATTATGCTGAACGCGTTTTTGGCGTTAGCCGAGTTGTCGATTGCGAGTGCGAAGCGCATCAAGCTCATGCAATTGCGCGACGTCGGCGAGACCGGCGCAGATGTGGTGCTGTATCTCAAAGATAATCCCAACGGCTTTTTGGGCATCGTGCAAATTGGTTTGAACGTGGTTGGTATTCTCGCGGGTGTGTTTGGCGAGACTGCGCTCAATGGGCGCATATCAACTGCCTTTGCCGCTTGGGGAATGGCCGATGGCTGGGTGCGCGATTCCCTTTCCCTGACGCTTGCGGTTGGCGCGATCACGGCAATCTTTTTATTGTTCGGTGATTTACTGCCCAAGCGCATTGCCATTCATGCACCTGAGCGCATCGCATGCGCGCTTGCACCGGTGTTGCGTGCATGGCAAAAACCGTTCACGCCGATTCTGTGGCTGTTCGGCAAATTAGTCGACGCCATCCTCACCTTTTTCAATATTCGCACGCATGGCGAGGCTGCCATCACCACAGACGATGTGTATGCGATGGTGGAAGCAGGTGCCGAAGCCGGGGCGGTGGATCGCGATGAACATCATCTGATTCAAAACGTATTAAGCCTGAATGAAAAAGCGATCACCAGCGCGATGACACCCAGGCAGAATATTGTCTCAATCGATGTTGATGATGACGAAGAAACGATCAAGACCGTATTGGCAGAAGAGCCCAAGGCACGCTTTGTCGTCACCGGTGGCGACATCGATCATCCCATCGGCTACATTGATGCATCTGATTTGCTTGCCAAGGCGATTCACAACCAATCGCTGCGCCTCCATCGCGACACCTTGAAAGCGTGGGGCATGAAACCGATTTTAATGCTGCCTGACTCCATCACGGTGCTTGATGGACTCGACCAATTTCGTAACGCGGGGGAGGACATCGCACTTATCGCCAATGAATATGGCGTGATCGTGGGCCTGCTCACGATGAATGATGTGATGGCTGCGATCATGGGCCGCATCGTCGAAGAAGTTGCGCGCGAAAAGAGTATCGTGAAAATGACTGATCGCGAAAACGCCTGGCTGATCGACGGCATGGCCGATATTAGCGACGTCAAAGAATTATTCGGTTGGCACAGTTTACCGATGGAAGAAAACTACCAAACCGTGAGCGGATTTTTAATGTCGCTGCTCAAAAAATGGCCACGCAAAGCTGATAGCGTGGTCTGGCAGCAAGTGAAATTTGTGGTCGTCGATACTGAAGGCTCACGGATTGATCAAGTGATGGCAACAATTGAAAAGCTGCAAAATAATCAAAAAAATATTGCCTAGCAGCCTGTCAGACTAAACGCTTATTTCACTTTTCCAACCTCCAAAGCGCCCTTCGGCAATGCTTTGAATGACTGCACCAGATGATATAAAAACACTGTCAACGCTGACGTACGCCGCCATACCATCGCGATGCGGCGATGCGGCTGGGGATCGGCGAAAGGAATAAGCACAACATTCGCCGTCACGGGTGCAGGTGGGCGCACCGCAAGCGCAGGCAGCAGGGTCATGCCGACATTTGCGCTCACCATGTGACGCAGCGTTTCCAGGCTGGTGGCGCGAAAACCGGTGCGCTCGGAAGCACCCGCAAGCTGGCAAACTTCCAGCGCCTGATCGCGCAGGCAATGACCGTCATCGAGCAATAGCAATCGCTCTTCAGCCAAATCGGATAGCTTCACCTTTTTCTGTTTTGCCATTTTGTGCGCAGCTGGAACCGCGAGCACGAATGGCTCTTCAAACAAAAATTCGCTATGCAAGGTATCGTCGTGAATCGGCAGCGCGAGAATGCCCGCGTCAAGCTCACCGTCGTGTAATTTTTTAAGAATGGTTTCGGTTTTCTCTTCGAACAACATCAATTCCAGCTTAGGAAATTTCGCCACAATCTGCGGCACCACATGCGGCAACAAATACGGGCCGAGCGTAGGAAAAATACCGATCTTTACCGCACCCGATGCGGGATCTTTGGCGCGACGTGCAATATTTTTAATCTCATCCGCCTCGCGCAGCATCAGCCGCGCCCGCGCGACCACGGCTTCGCCAACGTCGGTCAACAAAACATTGCGAGGATTACGCTCGATCAACGGGACGCCGAGTTCGTCTTCAAACTTTTTTATCTGCGTCGAGAGCGTCGGCTGCGAAACAAAACTGGCCTCCGCCGCGCGACCAAAATGTTTGAGATCCGCCAGGGCCACCAGATAACGCAGGTCACGCAAATTCATAAAGCGCCTTAAAAAAATTCATGGCATCGGCGGCACGACATTAAGCCAATCCATTTTTGCGGTTTGCTCGTTTATCATCGGCCTGCCGGTCGGCTTTAAATGCGCCGGAAACCGCTTCGCCATTTTGTCAATTTCATCAGTGAAAATACCATCCACACCCCACGCTAATAGCTGTGTGGCGCGCTCAATATCATTCACGGTATACGTCAACACGCGATAGCCGTGATCGTGAAAAAAACGAATCGTCTCACCATCGAGCGATTCATGATGACCGTGAATCGATACGCAACCGAGCGCCGCAAGGGTCGGCAAATGATCTTCGCAAGGTGTGGTGACCAAAAGCCCAAGCGGATAATCGCTGGCAACTTTATGCGCTGCTTCAAGGGCCAGCTCACTAAACGAAGAAATCAGCGGCTTGATATGGCGGTCCTGCCAGCTTTCAACACACATTTCGGCGACTTGCTTACCGGTTTCAATTTCACGTCCCCAGCACGGTTTGATTTCAACATTCGCAACATAGCCGTGACCGTGAAGAAACTTTGTGACCGCAGAGAATCGCGGAATTTTTGCACCGGCAAATGCAGCGCTGTGCCATGTGCCTGCATCGAGTTTTTCCAGCTCGGCAATATCCATATTGGCAACCGCACCAAAGCCATTGGTGGTGCGCTCCAGCTTTTCATCATGCATCAAAATCGCGACGCCTTCTTTTGACAATTTCACATCGAATTCAAAACCGCAATAGCCGTGCGCCGCACCCAATTCAAGTGCAGCTAATGTGTTTTCTGGTGCTAATTTACCGGCACCACGATGTGCAAATAAAGTCGGATAAGGCCAGTTTTCAACCATGCTTTTTCGAGCGGTATTCATGAGGCGACCCCCTGAAAAATTGAACGCAGAAACCAGATACAGAATATCGACAACATCGCCGCCAGTAAATCATCAAACATGACCCCGAATCCACCTTTGATGCGACGATCCGCCACACTGATTGGCCATGGTTTCAATATATCAAATATTCTAAACAGCACGAAAGCAACGATGAGCCAAATGAATGTGAGGGGCGTAAATAGCAACACCAACAAAAACGCGGCAATTTCATCCACCACAATTGCGCTGTGATCCGAGACGCCAAGCGCGCGCCCGGTAATGCCCGATGCCCAAATGCCGACGAAAAAAAATAGCGCAGCACCCACTGCCAGCGCCCAATTTCCGCCCAGCCAAATCAGTAAAGCATAAATCGGAAATGTCGCCAGTGTGCCAAATGTGCCAGGTGCTTTGGGGGCGAGACCGGAGCCGAAACCAAGCGCAATAAAATGTGCCGGATGTTTCAGTAAAAATTCACGATCAGGTTTCATATTTAGTTGACTGGCGTTACGGCAAAATGATCGAAGCCAGATTTTTTTGGACTTACATCTTGTCCCGATGCATCAATCACCTTCACCAACTGGTCTGGGTCATAAATTTTCATTGCACCAATTCGCTTTACCGCCACACCGCAGGTCGAGCCTGCCAATTCAATTTGCGCACGTGCTGAGCCGGGTGCGGTAAAACAGAGTTCGTAATCATCGCCGCCCGACAGCGCGCATGCGTTTATCAAACCCGTGCGCAGGTCCGCACTCACGCTCATCAGCGCAGATGCCAGCGGCAAGTTGTGCCGTTCAATCACCGCACTCAGTTTTGACCGTTCGCAAATGTGACCCAAATCTGCAACGAGCCCGTCAGAAATATCGATGGCAGCCGTTGCCTTGCCGAGAAGTGCTTGCCCAAGGGCGACGCGAGGTTGAGGACGGTGCAGGCGATCTTCTACGCGTACAAGAATGTGTGGCAGCAATTGAATTTTATTTTGCAGATGCATGAGCGTCAGCGCTGCACCACCGAGCGTGCCGGATACCCAAATATCGTCGCCCGCCACAGCACCATCGCGCCGCAACGCACGCTTGGCTTCAACTTCACCCATGACCGTTAACGTGATCGACAGCGGCCCGCGCGTGGTGTCACCACCAATCAGCTCAACATCAAACTCATCGGCGAGTGAAAAAAATCCGCGCGAAAAAGCGGCAAGCCATGCATCATCAATCGATGGCAATGTCAGCGCCAGCGTGACATAACGCGGCGTGGCACCCATCGCGGCGAGATCGGATAAATTGACGGCGAGCGATTTTTGGCCGAGTTTTTCGGCATTAGCGTCTGCGAAGAAATGAACGCCTTCAACGAGTGTGTCAGTCGAGATCGCCAGCTCGCATCCCGCTGCAACTTTGATGAGAGCACAATCGTCGCCGATGCCCAGTACCGCGCGCTTGACGGGACGAGTGAAATAACGCGCAATCAGATTAAATTCGGGAGTCAATCTAGACCTTGCTCGTGGCAGGTTTTTGGCTGGAACACCGCACCAGTGCTGGAGCTTCTATTCCGGCTTGGAAACTCTACGTTGTTTAACGCTTACTGTTGGCACCGCACGTTTTTTCACCGGATGTCCATTCGTCGCCTGATGCGTAATTTCATCTGCACGCACTATCGCCGCCAGCTTGTCCAAAATACCATTCACGTATTTATGCCCATCGGTACCGCCGAACGATTTCGCGAGCTCTATCGCTTCGTTAATAATCACACGATACGGTGTCTCTGGCATGTGCTTAAGCTCAAAACTGCTCATCAATAAAATGCCGCGCTCAATCGGGCTTACTTCTGTCCACGCGCGATCCAGGTGGGGCGTGAGCTGCTCAATCAACGTCGCAGATTCTTTAATCGTGCCGCGCATCAGCGCCGAAAAGAGCGTGACGTCCGAACGCTTAAAACCATCGGCCTCACTAAATTGCGTTTCCAGATCACCCGCACTATGCGCAGCCACTTGCCACTGATAAAGCGCCTGCAATGCAAATTCACGCGAGCGACGGCGGGCACTTTTTGGCGGGCCTTTTTTCGCGGTAGTTTCGTCCACTGCTTCAGCCACATCTGGCGCAGCCGTTTTCACTTCAGCTTTTACGGTCTTGGCTTCCAAGGCATCAACCAGACTTTTCATCGCGCATCTTTCAATTTCAATATTTGAGCGAGCGTATTCGCCATTTCAATCGCGGCGCGCGCGCAATCAGCACCCTTCCCCAGCACGCGCGCTTCGGCCTGTGCATCATTTTCAGTGGTCAAAATGCCGTTTGCAATCGGTACACCGGTTTCGAGCATCACATCCATTACGCCGCGACAGGATTCATTCGAGACGATTTCAAAATGATAAGTCTCGCCACGAATCACCGCGCCAATTGCAATCAGCGCCGCGTATTGCCTGGTCAGCGCAAGTGTTTGCAGCGCGAGCGGAATTTCCAACGCACCAGGCACCGACACGCAATCGATATGGGCCGCGTCGACACCGTGCGCATGCAACTCGGCCACGCAGGCCGCCGTCATTTTATTGACCAACGGCTCGTTAAAGCGGCTTTGCACAATCCCGATGCGCAGATTGCTACCGTTGAGATTTGCTTTGATTAAATTCATACTGCTTTCAATTTACGTTCAGTCGATGGCGGCACATAGTCCACCACTTCCAGATCAAATCCGGCCATCGAGGGAATTTTTTTCGGCCAGGCAAGAACGCGCATCTTACGCACATTCAAGCCACGCAAAATTTGCGCGCCGATCCCGTGCATGCGCGGATCCCATTTATTTTTGCGTGGCGGTGTTTCGCTCGCCGGTTTGAATCGCTCAATGATTGAAGTCGCGTCTTCTTTTCGACGCAGCAACACAATCACGCCGGTGCCTTCGGTGGCGATAATGCGCATCGCCTCCGCGACTGAATACGCGTGGCGGCCTTCATCGAATTCAAACAAATCGAGCGACGTAAACGGCTCGTGTACACGGGTGAGCACCGGCACATCGGGCTTGATCTCGCCACGGGTCAACGCCAGATGAACTTCATCCGCCGCCTTATCGTGAAACGCGTGCAATTTAAAATTGCCATACGGCGTGGAAATGGTGCGCTCCGACACCCGCTCTACAATGGTTTCAGTCATCGAGCGATGGCGAATCAAATCGGCAATCGTGCCAACTTTCAGATGGTGTTTTTGCGCGAATGTCATCAGATCCGGCAGTCGCGCCATCGAGCCATCATCGTTCAAAATTTCGCAAATCAC
>JANXWW010000343.1 GCA_025350945.1 Burkholderiales bacterium | reverse complement strand
GACTGGGCGCGCACGGATGCTGATCAAAGCCTCATCGCTGCGCGCATTCGGTTGCTGCTGCAAAAGCCATTATCAATTGATGATGCCGTGCAAATTGCGTTGCTGAATAATCACGGATTGCAGGCTTCGTTTTTTGAATTGGGAATCTCGGAAGCAGATTGGGTGGAAGCAGGGCGCATACCCAATCCACATTTCTCGCTTCGAAGCGCGAACGCGGGCGATCAATACGCAATCGAGCAAACGCTGACATTCAACATACTCTCATTGCTCACGATTCCCCTCAAATCTGACATGGAAAAGCGGCGATTCGAGCAGACACAGCGAATGGTTTCGATGGAGGTTTTGCGTCTTGCAGCCGATACCCGCAAGGCCTACATTCTTGCGGTGTCTGCCGAAGAGAATGTGCGCTACATGGATAAAGTAAAAACGGTAGCCGAGTCCAGCGCGGAGTTGGCGCGGCGGATGGCGAGTGTGGGTAATTTCAACAAACTCTCGCAAGCGCGCGAGCAAGGCTTCTACGCCGACGCGGCATTGAACCACGCGCGCGCGACGCAAAACAAAATCGGCACGCGAGAAAAACTGACGCGACTTTTAGGGTTGTGGGGCGAGGATATTAACTTTAAATTGCCCGAGCGCCTGCCGGACTTGCCTGCTGCGCCTGACGATTTGCCCAATGTGGAACAGCAAGCAATGGTACAGCGAATGGATGTGCAGGCGATGCGGCTCGGCACAGAATCACTGGCAAAAAATTTGGGCTTATCGAAAGCCACGCGCTTTATTAATGTATTGGAAATTGGCCCTACGCGCATATTGGAAGGCACCAAATCTGAACCGTATAAAAAAGGTTTTGAGGTAAGTCTGGAAATCCCGATTTTCGATTGGGGCTCGGCAAAAGTAGCGAAAGCGGAATCGCTTTACATGCAATCGGTAAATCGTTTGGCCGAGGCCGCAATTAACGCGCGCTCCGAAGTTCGAGAGGCCTATCTTGGTTATCGCGTGACTTACGATATTGCCAAACACTACCGTGATGAAGTGGTGCCGATTCGCAAACGTATTGCGGACGAAAATTTGTTGCGCTACAACGGCATGCTGATTGGTGTATTCGAATTGCTCGCCGATGCGCGCGCGCAGATCACCAGCGTGAATGGCTACATCGATGCACTGCGTGATTTCTGGCTGGCGAAAGCGGATCTCGACATGGCGATGATCGGCAAACCCAATATGAACCGCGCAAGTGCAAGTGCGATGGCGGCGGCTGATGCTGCCGCTGGCCATTAATAGAGGACCACAACATGACTTCAAGAAGAGATTTTTTTAAGAATGCGGGCATCGCCGGTGCAGCCGTTGCGGCGGCCTCGGTGAGCCGAGTCGCCATGGCGGCGCTGCCAGAGCCAGTCATGCAAACGAAAGCGGACACCATGCCGCCGCTCGTCCCCGCCAATGGCCGTCATTACAACGCGGTCGTGACATTGAATGGCTGGACACTGCCATGGCGTATGAACAATGGCGTGAAGGAATTTCACCTCGTAGCCGAGCCGGTAGTGCGCGATATGTGCGAAGGTTTCAAAGCGCATCTGTGGGGCTACAACGGCCAAAGCCCCGGCCCGACAATTGAAGTCGTGGAGGGCGACCGCGTGCGCATTTTTGTCACCAACAAATTGCCGGAGCACACATCCGTGCACTGGCATGGGCAGCGTTTGCCGAACGGTATGGATGGTGTGACGGGTCTGAATCAGCCTGCGATTCAGCCGGGTAAAACATTTGTGTATGAGTTTGTTGCGCGCCGTCCTGGCACGTTCATGTATCACCCACATGCAGACGAGATGACACAAATGGCGATGGGCATGATGGGTTTTTGGGTGACGCATCCAAAAAATAAACATCCGCTAATTGATGAGGTAGATCGCGACTTTGTTTTTCTGCTGAACGCCTACGATATTGATCCCGGAGCCTACACACCAAAGATTATGACGATGCTCGATTTCAATCTATGGTCGTGGAATAGCCGCGTGTTTCCGGGCATTGATCCGCTGGTGGTGCGTAAAAATGACAAGGTGCGAATTCGTATTGGCAATCTGACGATGACCAATCATCCGATTCATTTGCATGGCCACGAATTTAGCGTGACCGGCACCGATGGAGGCGCAACGCCGAAGGCCGGGCGCTGGCCGGAGGTGACCACCGATATTGCGGTAGGACAAATGCGGCAGATCGAATTTTTGGCGGATGAAGAAGGTGATTGGGCGTTTCACTGCCACAAAAGCCATCACACGATGAATGCAATGGGCCACGACGTGCCCACGATGATCGGCGTGGATCATCGCGGTGTGGCAAAACAAATTACCTCACTCATTCCTGATTACATGGCGATGTCGGAACGCGGGATGGCTGATATGGCAGAGATGCAAATGCCGCTTCCTGATAACACTGCGCCCATGATGACCGGCGAGGGGCCGTTTCAATCCGTGGAAATGGGCGGGATGTTCTCCATGCTCAAAGTTCGCCGCGATCAAAAGTCAGGAGACTACAAAGATCCGGGCTGGTACAAACAGCCGCCGGGCACCACAGCCTATGAATGGACTGGTCCTCTGCAACAACCTGCGCGATTTAAATCTGAATTGACTTCCGCGTTTCGCATGCAGAATATGCCCATCAAGGACGTTGAAGTTCAGGTGCGGAAGCCAAATGCGCTAGGCGCCAAATCTGGCCATGCCGGTCATTGACGTATAACTTTTAAGGAAAAATATGAAGCTATCAATTATTTTCTTGTCTGCACTTTTTGTTGTTGCACCGATTCATTCCTTTGCCCACGAAAAGCACGATGCAAGCAAGAAAGCAGTGGCGGTAAAAAAGGAACAGAAGGAATGGGGCATTGCGGGGGAGACGAAAAACGTGAAGCGCACCATTGCAGTTTCAATGTCGGATGACATGAAATTTACGCCGAATAAGATCGGCGTAAAACGAGGGGAGACAGTGCGATTTATGCTAAAGAATACGGGTACGCAGTTGCATGAAATGGTTATCGGCACCAAGAAAGAGCTAGAAGAACATGCTGCACAGATGGTGAAATTTCCTACCATGGAACATGACGAACCCTACATGGCACACGTGGCGCCAGGCAAGGCGGGCGAGATAATCTGGACGTTCAATCGTGTCGGCGAGTTTGATTTTGCGTGTTTGATTGCCGGACACTATCAAGCAGGAATGGTGGGCAAAATTAACGTGGCGGCGAAGTAAGTTTCGATTAAATAAACACTAACAGGAGATTCAAAATCATGAAGACGATTATTTCAGCAATATCAGTGAGCCTACTGCTGGGCGCATCCAGCAATGCGGTTTTCGCCACGCCTGCGGCAGCGGTGGATAAACCTGCCGCAATCAGTAACGCTGAGAAGAAGCCGATGGCCAGTGGAGAGATCAAGAAAGTCGATAAGGAATCGGGCAAAGTCACGATTAAACATGGTGAAATAAAAAATCTCGACATGCCGCCGATGACAATGGTATTTCGTGCGAAAGATGCAGCCATGCTGGATAACCTGAAAGCGGGCGACAAGATTAATTTTTCCGCTGACAAGATCAATGGCAATTTCACAGTGATAGAAATTGAGATCGCAAAATAGCCGAAAGCAGACGAACATGGCACGATGAGATTGCATAGGCTTTGTTGTAAATCAAAGCCTATCTCGGTGCTTCAGTCAATATTTAAGGTAGCGATTAACTGCGCGCGGGGAAAAATGAACGCACATGAGCATCCCAAGCCCCACCGTTTGGCGGGTGATTTACCAGCGGATATGGCGAAACCCGAAGACGAGTCTGCGTGTTGCGGATCGGCGAACGCGGTTAATACCGTTGTCAACGACAAGCCG
>JANXWW010000265.1 GCA_025350945.1 Burkholderiales bacterium | reverse complement strand
TTCGCCGGGCTTTAAATCCGCACGATCATTATTGGTAAGGATTTGATAACCCTCTTCATTTCGCAGCTCACGAATGCGTCGCGCCCATTCGCTGATGCCGCCAGCGGCTTCACGAAGCTCGGTTGAACTTAATTTTCTGCCGATGTTGGCGAGCACGTACGCGCGCAGCTTAGCGCGAGCACCCCTTGAGACGGCGGGTGTTGCCGCTTTTTTCTTCACGCCGCCAGTGCGAACGATTTTCTTTTTGTCAGGCATTTTGCAATCTCCAATCCTACCGCACGGGCGACGGGTGGCGGAAAAGCGTTGCCAATCTGTCGATACGACGCTGTTTTACTGCCCGCGAATAACCAGTCATCGGGAAAGCCCTGAATACGTGCTGCCATCCGCACCGTAAGGCGGGGCATGCCGACAAAATCGGCGGTGGGCACGTCGTTTGCGATGCCCATGCCATCCACGCCTAGCGACGCCCACGCACGCTTTGCACGGGTCGGCCCAAGATCAGGGCCACCGTGTTTCTTCGAGCCACCCACCAGCGTGGGCGCGACCTCATTGGCGCGCTCGCGCCATGCATCTACGCCGCGCCAGCCATTTAAAGCCATCAAATCATGGAGCGCATCGCCCACGGTCACGGGCTTGGTCGCGAGCGGCTCAGGCCAGCGGAAATCACCGGCAACGTCTTTACGAATCGCCACGAAAATCACGCGCGGCCGTAACTGCGGCACGCCGAAATCAGACGCACTTAACAAGCGCCAGTCGGTTTCGTAGCCTAGTTTGGCAATCTCTCCGGCGATGTAGCGGCGATAGTCTTCAAACACGCCATCCATCAAGCCGCGCACGTTTTCCAGCATCACCGCACGTGGGCGAATTTCGTCAACTAGGCGAATTGCTTCCGGAAATAAATTGCGCTCATCCTCAGCACCAAGCTGCTTGCCCGCTTTGGAAAACGGCGGGCACGGCACGCCACCCGCGAGCAGATCCACACCCGAATGCAAGATGCCGCTGAAGTGCGAGACGTCCCCATTGACAACATTCCACTGCGGACGATTCAATCGCAACGTCGCGCAAAAATCTTTTTCAATCTCCACCAACGCACGATGCGCAAAACCTGCTTGATCTAAGCCCAGCGCTTGGCCGCCAGCTCCTGCGCAGATTTCAACTGAGGTGAGTGGTTGGGAGGTTTTCATTTTGAAGACCTAATACTGGCGAGGTGTTCTAAGCATTTTTTGTTGGAAACGCCCGTCTATGCTTGTGTTTCACGCAAAGCAAAAAGAATCTTATGGGATTCTGCGTACGTTAGTGAATTGTTTGCGACTCAGTTACCAATTGAAACTCAAGCTCATAGTCATTGATCGCTTGAAGTAGCTCGTCATCTTGTAACGCATTTGCTACAAACCGCGCGTTAATAAGCGTTTGCTCGACCCTCGTTTGGGTTAAACAAGAACGTCTATGCGTCGACACATTCCGCGGTTTGAATAATTGGTCGATTATTTCGATTACTCTTTGACGTTTAACTACAAAAAGTTTGCTCATTACAGGCTTCCATAAATTCCTTCTCTTAGCTAACTGACAAACTTCTCCAAGGGTTAAGTATTCATAAAGAGACAAAATATCTCCATCCTTGGCGTCTTTCGCTTGCAACTCTTTCATGCTGTTAATTTTATCTGCGTCAATGAGCCCAGAGGCTTCGATCCAGTCGGCACCAAGATGTCCTTCGAGTTCGCTGTTTATTGCTTCGCGAAGGGCCGCTTCCAGCACGCCGGATACATTTGCGGTTACGTCATACATGCGACGGTTCGCTAAATATGGTCGTGAGCGAATTGCAGGCGCTTTTTTCGTGTTGGGCGCTGGTGCTGGTCTAGTGTAGTTATATGACCTAGAATTCGTCCTATCGAAAGCGTATGGCATATGCGCATGCCACGGATTATGTTGACTCATCAGATTCGAATAATCGTAAGATTTATTCCAATCTCTCACCAAATCGGTGAATGGATCGTAGCGCTTTTGCATTAAATTCATTTCAACCACTACACGCGCCTGAAGGCCTTCTCCGGCAATTTCATTAAACTGTTGGAACGTATTCAGCCGTATTTTTTCGAGCGCATGTTTCGCTGCGCTAACGCCTGAAAGTGACTCAAACTCTTTGGTCACAGCCTTTCTTGCATCAAGGATCTGCGCTATTTCTGCCGCAAAACCTGAATGCGAGCTCGCTCCAGTCATTTCGTGGAGATGTTGAAGTTTCTGATTTTTTGCCTCCGATATTAACGTCTCCACCAAATTAGGGGCTTGCAACGCCCTCATACTTTCAGAAGCCTTCTGTAGCCCATACAGATTCGCGAAATTAACCCTTTGCTCACTCGCCATAATTTCAGCTACTGAATTTCTTTCAGTAACGCAATTCAAAACATCGTAGCTTTCAAGCCCGCGCGCCGGTTCAGTGAGCCTCATAAAGTTCTTGATCTCATCATATTGCCGCGTCATTTCCATCATCTGCTCATAAGCGTTGTGTGCGCTTCCCAAGCATTTTTTGAGCTGATTTATAGGATCTGATTCAGTCAGACTTCTCAGATCTCGTTCAATTTTTGCCTCAGCCTCGAATACGGACGAGTAAGCGCTAAGCGCTTCTATATTCCTAACGGCAATTGAAGTGTCTACTCGCATGTCATTACTCACATTTATTTTGAGTTATGGAAAAAATAGCATCTGACTTCATTTGTGCGTCGTCGACGAAAATAACGCTGCAGAAAATTAAAGGAAAATTAAAGGGGTCAGGGTCGTTTTTCTTGAGGTGTGCCGACTCCGGAGACCTGATGGTTGGCCATCTCCCTATCCTCATGCATATAACAACTTCCGCCCCTTCGGCTCTGGCACAACCCGCCCCAACGCCTGCGCCGTTCTAAGCCAAAGCTGGATCGCCTCATTTGCACTCTTGAGTGCTTTGCTTTGCGTCTCACCGTGGGCCATGCATCCTGGCAATTCAGGTATTTCCGCGACAAAAGCGCTGTCTTCGTTGCTCCAGTAAATAATAATTTCGTATTTCCAGTTCATTCGCGGCTCCATAAGTTATTTC
>JANXWW010000250.1 GCA_025350945.1 Burkholderiales bacterium | reverse complement strand
TCCAGATCTTCATCGGCAATCGCATAAACTTTTTTCGAGCCTTCCACCTGCACCCAGGTTTTATCTTCAATGCCCTTGAGTTTCGTGAGCGCGACGCGGCGCTCAGCCTCATCCGCGTATTCGATCATCATCGTCGCCTTGAAATTTCGGCCACTAGGAATTAGCGGATTGTAGGCTTCCAGCTCGTCCAAAATACCTTGCTCTTCAAACTGTTTTTCAACGCGCAAAATTTCCTGAACCTGGTAGCGAATCGTCATCTCATCTTCAAACAGCAAGGTCACGTGGTCACCGATATGCACCGTGCGCAAACGTTTATGCGCCATCGCTTTCACGCGAAATTCAGGGCGCGCCTTGGCGTAGGCTTCGAGCGACATGAGTGATTCACGGGTAATTTTTGTCATGGTGGTGGTCATTATTTATCCAGTTAATTAAATTTAGCTCCCGGTTTTAATCGGGAAGCCCGTATGCTTTACGAACCAGCGTAATCGGGTGGGCGATTTTCGCAGTGGATGGTTTATCTTTTTTCAGCTGCACAATGCCTTGCTCAATGTGATGCGCCGCCAGCTGACAATCCGAGCTGATGTAGTCGGGCTCTGCATCATTCATTTGTCGAAACACGGGCTTGCCAATCTTTAGCGCGGTTTCGTGAAATTCTTTTTTCACGCCCCAGGTGCCCGCGTGGCCTGAGCAGCGCTCCACAGTGGTGACCATCGTATCGGGAACCATCTCCAGCATTTCACGCGTTTTCTGGCCGACATTTTGCACGCGGGAATGACAAGGGATGTGATACGAAACTTTGCCGAGGGATGTTGAGAAATCTGTTTTCAGCAAACCATCTTTTTGCCGCGAAACCAGATATTCAAACGGATCAAACATCGCTTCTTTTACCGCCTGCACATCGCTGTCGTTCGGAAACATCAGCGGCAATTCTTGTTTGAACATCAGCGTGCAGCTTGGGATCGGCGTCAAAATCGCATAGCCTTCTTTCGCCAGCTTCGCGAGCGGCGGAATATTGATCGCCTTTAATTTCGCGACCGACTCCAGATCACCCAGCTCTAATTTGGGCATGCCGCAGCACGCTTCTTTTTCGATAATCACATAAGGGATTTCGTTGTGATCGAGAATTTTTATGAGATCGTGACCGATGCC
This sequence comes from Burkholderiales bacterium, assembly GCA_025350945.1. Lineage (GTDB taxonomy): Bacteria > Pseudomonadota > Gammaproteobacteria > Burkholderiales > Usitatibacteraceae > UKL13-2. The sequence continues at coordinate 11,222 of JANXWW010000250.1, read as the reverse complement.
AGGCTCGTTGTAGTTCACATAACATGTTGAAAAAATCGCGACTTTTCCAGCAGTACGTTTACCTTCTTTCACTTCATAGGTTTTGCTTGGCGCTGCATTTGGGCGGAATTTTTTCGAGGTAAATTCAGGCACCCATGCATTTTTGTCTACGCCCATCATCTTCTCGCCCAGTGCGCGCATTGCAGGCATTTTCGCGGTCGCGTTGACGAATTGCACTACAACCGGAATCGTCGCCAGCTTGCCGTTACGATCAGTGGAAGAAAGGTTGTTGTCACGGAATGCGGTGGGGGAGCCTTGTTTAAATTGAATCGCTTTCGCCCGCAACATCAAGTGCGGGAAATCCACATTCCACGGGTGCGGCGGCACATACGGGCATTTGGTCATGTAGCAAACATCGCACAAATAACATTGATCCACCACCGCCCAATATTTTTCTTTCGGCACGCCATCCACTTCCAGCGTCGGGCTCTCGTCGATCAAATCAAACATCACCGGAAATGCATTGCACAGCGACACGCAGCGTCGGCAGCCATGACAAATATCGAACACGCGCTCCATCTCTTTGATGGTCGCATCGATATTATAGAAATCAGGATTCTGCCAATCAATCGGGTGGCGGGTCGGTGCTTCGAGTGAGCCTTCGCGTTGGGACATGGTGTGCTCTACATAAAAAAAGTAAAAAACAAGGGGCGATGGAGTTCATGAAATGAGTCGATGGTCAAAGCCAACGCACTGCATCTAAATTTCCACCGCCCCCGCACAAAACAGCAACTACAACATCTTTACAAATTAAACATTTGCCGCCAATGCATCCAACGCCTTCTGGAATTTATTCGCGTGTGAGCGTTCTGCTTTTGCCAGTGTTTCAAACCAATCAGCGATTTCGTCAAAGCCTTCATCGCGCGCGGATTTCGCCATACCAGGATACATATCGGTGTACTCGTGCGTCTCACCCGCCACGGCTGATTTCAGATTGTTCAGTGACGTACCAATCGGCAAATCAGTTGCCGGGTCACCCACATGCGCCAGATAATCCAGATGGCCGTGTGCGTGGCCAGTTTCGCCTTCGGCGGTGTTGCGGAACAAGTTGGCGACTTCGGAATTACCCTCAATGTCAGCCTTGTTCGCGAAATATAAATAGCGACGATTTGCCTGCGATTCGCCAGCAAATGCTGCTTTCAGGTTGTCGTGAGTCTTCGTGCCTTTGAGTTTCATTTGAATCTCCTAATACGTTGATAATACAGTTAGGCAAATTACAGCTTTTGAAGTTTAGCCCGCAAGTCATAATTCAGCCAATTGATTAAAGCGATTCTTTCGATAGCTATTAACTATCAGTAAAAATGCCCCTATCATTCTCATCACAAATTATTACGTGGCAAAAACAACATGGCCGTCATGGCCTGCCGTGGCAAAACACGCGCGATGCGTATCGTGTTTGGCTATCCGAAATTATGCTCCAGCAAACACAAGTGGGCACGGTGATTCCGTATTACGAGCGCTTCCTTAATACGTTCCCGACCATTGCCACACTCGCTGACGCGCCCGACGATCAAGTGATGCAGCATTGGGCGGGCTTGGGCTATTACGCGCGGGCGCGTAACTTGCATCGCGCGGCAAAACAAATTGTTGCGCTGCATGGGGGAATTTTCCCCAAAGATTTTGACGACATCTACGCCCTGCCTGGCATTGGCCGTTCCACTGCGGCGGCGATCAGCGCGTTCGCATTCGGCGAGCGCCGCGCGATTCTGGATGGCAATGTGAAGCGCGTATTCGCGCGGCATTTTGGTGTGGAGGGGGACGTGAAATCGAAAGTGATTGAAGACGCACTTTGGACAAAAGCAGAGTCGATATTGCCGAAAAATAATATCGAAGCGTACACGCAGGGCTTGATGGATTTGGGCTCAACCTTGTGTACTCGCACGAAGCCGACTTGCCTACTGTGCCCCGTTGCGCGCACCTGTGTGGCGCTTGAATCAGGCCGCATTGATGCACTGCCAGGCAAAGGTATCAAGCGCGACGTGCCGCACAAAGAAACGCGCATGCTGGTGATTATTGATCGTGGTGAAGTGCTGCTGGAAAAGCGGCCACCGACGGGAATCTGGGGCGGGCTGTGGTCGCTACCAGAAGTATCGATGAATGACGATGCAATTGAAAAAACGCAGACACGTTTCGGATTTAAGTCGCGCATCATTCGCGAAATGGATATTGTTCCGCATGGCTTTACCCATTATTCGCTGTCGATTTATCCGCTGGAAATTGCCATTACGACGCGGCCTGCAATGGCGATGGAACCCGGCATCATGTGGGTGAATATTGATGACGCGCCAAGCGCTGCGGTGCCCGCGCCGGTGAAGCGGATTTTACAATTACTGGCACTGACAACGCAGAACCAGAAAACGCAAATACGAACGTAAATGCGAGCATAACGGTGCGCGTAGCGGCAATCATCTCTGCTGCGCCGCACAAGAAAAATATTCATGCAGTATGTAACCCGTTAACACCCAAACTCCAACAAAAAGGAATAACGTATGACTACGTTGTGCCCTTTCAGCGTCTTTGCGGGCCTCAGCGATGATTATAAAAAGCTAAAACGATTTTACTTTTTACGATTCAACCCGGAGGCAGGACATGAAGATTATCCCCATTGCAAACAGTACCATTGCACTCAGTGAGTGCGAGGAAACTGAAGGCACCGTGACCAAGCAACTGCTGCCACTCACGCGCCGTGAGTTTCTGAGCGGCACGGGAATTTTATTTGGCAGTATCGCGATGGGCAGCACACTCGCCGCGTTAGCACCTTCACCCGCATGGGCGCTTGAACTCAAAACTTTGAGCACCGCTGAAGGCACGACGCTAATGAAAATGGGGCGCGTGCTATATCCGCACGCGAAACTACCTGATGCGGTCTACGCGCTGTTAGCGAAGGATCTCGACGCAGGAGATGCGAAGACGGTCGCTATGCTGAAAGACGGCATCGCATCGCTGAACAAAGCAGCCAAGGGAAATTTTGACAACGCCAATGATGCCGCAAAACTTGTCGCGGTCAAGTCAATTGAAGGCACGCCGTTTTTCAATGCGGTGCGCGGCAAATGTATTACCTCACTCTACGATAACGACATGGCTTATGCCGCCTTTGGCTACCCCGGCTCGTCGTGGGACAAAGGCGGCTACATCACGCGTGGATTCCAGGATTTAAAATGGTTGCCCGAGCCCTCCAAAGAGGCGAGCCCTGAACCATACATGGGTTAAGTGGAAATCACATTCAACGAATTCGGAGACATAGATCATGGCAAAGTTTGGATACGATGAAGCAGTGGTGGTGATTGTTGGTTCGGGCGCGGGTGGTGGCACATTAGCGAATGAGTTGTGTCAAAAAGGCGTGAAAGTTGTTGTGCTGGAAGCAGGCGCACTGCAATCGCCCGCGACATTTTTGAACGATGAATGGAAATCATTTTCGCAATTGGCGTGGCTCGATAATCGCACCACCTCCGGCAACTGGCGCGTGGCAAAAGATTTTCCGAATTTGCCCACATGGATTTGCAAAACCGTGGGCGGCACCACGACCCACTGGGCGGGCGCATCACTCAGACTTGAAGCGCATGAAATGAAAGCCAAAACAACCTACGGAAATCTCAAGGGCGCGAATCTTCAGGATTGGCCGATCACGTTAAAAGATCTGGAGCCCTACTACGCGAAGGCCGAAGACAAAATGGGGGTGACGCGCACCAACGGCATTCCCGGTCTACCGGGCAATAATAATTTCAAAGTGCTGCATGCGGGCGCGAAAAAATTGGGCTACAAGGAAGTTCACACGGGCAATATGGCGATCAATAGCGTGCCGCGACATGATCGTGGCCGCTGTATGCAAATTGGTTTTTGTTTTCAGGGTTGCAAGAGCGGCGCGAAATGGAGCACGCTTTATACCGAGCTACCCGCCGCCGAAAAAACCGGCAACATTGATTTACGGCCTGATTCGCACGTAACGCGCATCGAGCACAATGATGCGGGCAAAGTTTCAGGCGTGATTTATTTCGATAAAGATGGCAAAGAGCAACGGCAAAAAGCGCGCGTGGTTTGTGTGGCCGGAAATTCAATTGAAACACCACGATTGCTATTGCTATCCGCTTCAAATAAATTCCCGGATGGGCTCGCCAATTCATCCGGCCAAGTTGGCCGTAACTACATGCGGCATTTAACAGCATCAATCTACGCCGCGTTTAAAGAGCCGGTGCACATGTATCGCGGCACCACGATGGCGGGGATTATTCGTGATGAAGCAGGCAATAACACCAAGCGCGGATTTGTCGGCGGCTATGAAATGGAAACGCTTTCGCTCGGCCTGCCGTTTATGGCCGCGTTCCTGAACCCAGGCGGCTGGGGCTCGGAATTTTCATGGTGGATGGAGCAGTACGCGAACCTCGCCGGCATGTGGATTGTGGGCGAAGATATGCCGCGCGAAACCAATCGCGTGACCTTGCATAAAGACTTAAAAGATAAATGGGGCAGCGCGATTCCGAATGTGCATTTCGATGACCACGACAACGATCTGGCCATGCGCAATCACGCATTCACAGCAGGTGAAAATGTTTATAAGGCCGCAGGCGCGATTAAAACGTTCCGCACGCCGCCTTATCCATCCACGCACAATCTCGGCACCTGCCGCATGGGGCTGGATGCGAAAACCAGCGTGTGCAACAGCTTCGGGCAAACGCATGACATCAGCAATTTATTTATTAGCGATGGCAGTCAATTCACCACCGGCGGCGCGGAGAATCCGACACTAACTATTGTGACTTTGGCGATTCGTCAAGCGGATCACATTGCGGCACAAATGAGCAGTAAAAATTTATAAAGCGCATTTTTATTTGCGCAAATATTTAAGGAGGCGGGCTTCATGTGCGAATATTTTGTAAAGGCCGATCCGATTTTATTTGAATCGCGCTCACGCACTGTGCGCATCCGCGGCGCACTCACCAGCATTCGCTTGGAAAACATGATGTGGGATGTGCTGGCTGAAATGGCGGCGGCAGAACATCTCACCACCAGCGGGCTGATATCGCGCTTCCATAATGAAATTATGGCGAGTGGAATTGAGGCGCTGAATTTTGCCTCGTTTCTGCGCGTAACCTGCGTGCGTTACATGCGCAAGCAGCTTGACGAAGTGAAATCAGAACGCAAGCCACCATTGCAAAACACAGCCAATCTGGTATCGCTGCAGGCGCGAAATTAACTCAATACGGAATGCAAAATGGCAAAAATAATTCACAGCATGATCCGCGTGCTGGATCTGGAAAAATCGATTAAGTTTTATGATGAAGTTCTTGGGCTAAAAGAATCACATCGACTGGATTTCCCCGACTTCGCCCTCGTGTATTTGCGTAATCCGCAGAATGATTTTGAGATTGAATTAACGCTCAACAAAGGTCGCGACGAAGCCTACACACACGGCACCGGCTATGGACATATTGGTGTCGTAATTCCTGATGTAGCCGCGAAGCATGCGAAGTTGGCAGCAGCGAAATATGAATGCACGCCGGTCAAAGAATTTAAACGCGGCGATGAATTACTGGCGCGCTTTTTCTTTATTCAAGATCCGGATGGCTACAAGATTGAGATGCTGGAACGGCATGGGCATTATGTTTAGATTTCTTTTCGTAACTCCAGCATTGGCGGGGCTTTTCAATGCTTTTTGCCCGTAGTGGCGCACCAAACGTTGAGTTTGTAATCGCACGCTCCAGTGCACGCAAGTGACATTTCCAGCACGGAGGACATCAGTTATTTCATGCCCGGCATCATGCCCTTCATGCCGCGCATCATCTTCGCCATGCCACCGCCTTTCATCATTTTCATCATTTTTTGCATCTGCTCAAACTGCGCCATCAGGCGATTCACTTCCTGCACTTGCACACCGGCACCGGTGGCGATGCGGCGTTTGCGTGAGGCCTTGATAAGCTCCGGCTTGCGGCGCTCGGCGGGGGTCATGGCATTGATAATGCCTTCGGTGCGGCGCAATTGTTTTTCCTGCAATTCGGGCGATTGCGTGGCCGCTTGCGTGAGGTGCGATGGGAGTTTATCCATCATCGCCGACATGCCGCCCATTTTGCGCATCTGGCTTAACTGCATTTTGAAATCATCGAAATCAAACGCTTTGCCTTTTTTGAATTTGTCGGCGAGCTTTTGCGCTTCCGCCATATCCACATTTTTATGCGCATCTTCAATAAGTGAGAGCACATCGCCCATGCCCAAAATCCGCGAGGCCATGCGATCCGCGTAGAACGGTTCGAGCCCGTCCATCTTCTCGGACACACCGGCGAATTTGATCGGCTTGCCCGTCACATGGCGCACGGAAAGTGCTGCGCCGCCACGCGAATCGCCGTCGAGTTTGGTCAAAATCACGCCGGTCAGCGGCAGTGCTTCGTTGAATGCTTTCGCGACATTGACCGCATCCTGGCCCTGCATCGCATCCACGGTGAACAACGTTTCAATGGGCAGAATTGCGGCATGCACCGCTTTTATTTCCGCCATCATCGCTTCGTCAATCGCCAAGCGACCGGCGGTATCAACAATCAACACATCGTGAAAATGAATGCGCGCCCAGTCACGTGCCGCTAATGCGATGTCAACCGGCTTTTGGGTAATATCACTTTCAAAAAAATCGACGCCCACTTGTTTCGCCAGCGTGCGCAATTGCTCAATCGCGGCAGGGCGATACACGTCGGCAGAGACCACCAATACTTTTTTCTTGTGGCGCTCTTTCAATAATTTCGCGAGTTTGCCCACGCTGGTGGTTTTACCGGCACCTTGCAAACCGGCCATCAGTAAAATTGCCGGTGGCGTGGTGGCGAGATTGAGTGGCAAGGCATTTAACTGCGGCGCAATGTTGTCCGCGCCGCCCATCAACGCGATCAATTCGGTATTTACAATCCCGATAAACGCCTGACCCGGCGTGAGGCTTTGCAGCACTTCCGCGCCAAGCGATTTTTCTTTTACCTTGGCGATGAAATCTTTGACAACCGCGAGACCGACATCGGCCTCAAGCAGCGCCATGCGCACTTCGCGCAGCGCGTCCGCGATATTGTCTTCTGACAAACGAGATTGGCCGCGCAGTTGTTTGACGATGCCACTAAGGCGGTTGGTGAGGTTATCTAGCATGGTTTGACGATCAAAAATGTCTGCGCAGAAGTGTCACGAATGGGCGCATCGGTGAAAAGTCGCGGAGGTGGATGGTGTAAACTCACGTCGAGATTACAAAGAAAAATTCAACGAAATTTATGCTGTTAACAGTTCTTAATATTACCACTGCCGTTGTCTATCTGATGGCGGCCATTGCTGCGTGGATTGGCATGGGGCGCGCGCAACTGACCGAATATGCCGACGCTAACGATGGCACCAACCCGGCCGGACTGGCGAAAATTTTGATCTGGCTCGGCATCATGTTGCACGCGGTGGCACTGTTCGATGCGATGTTTATTGAAGAAGGCTGGAACATCGGTTTTTCTCACACCGCTTCGCTAATCGGTTGGCTGACCTTGCTGAGCTATGTGGTGCTGGGCAACGATTCGCGGCTGACCCGGCTCGCTGCACTTTATCTCGCCCCGTTAGCGATTGTGGCGGCGCTATTGCCGACTTTGCTGCCCTCGGAACGCGTGGTGCTTTATGGCGGCTGGGCGTTTCGTTTGCACATTGGCGTGGCGATTGCGGGTTATGTCTTGTTCACGGTGGCAGCACTGCACGCGTTGCTGATGTTGTTCCTCGAAAAGCGTTTGCAATCAGGCACGCTCAATTCACTCGACAATCAATTGCCGCCGCTGCTGAAGGTGGAAAAGTTGCTATTTCGATTGCTGTTTGCGGCGTTTATTTTGCTCACGATTACGCTGATTAGCGGCGTGTTTTTTTCCGAAGCGGTGTATGGCAAAGCGTTTCAGGTGAGTTACAAAACGGTGTTCGCGGTGATGTCGTGGCTGATTTTTGGCGGGCTTTTATTGGGCCATGTGTACGCAGGCTGGCGTGGGAAAACGGCGGTGCGCTGGACGCTGATCGGTTTTGTCATGCTGCTGCTCGCCTATGTCGGCAGCAAATTCGTGCTTGAATTCATTCTCAAGCGGCTTTGATTTTTATCCATGCCTGAAATATCAAACTCTAGTACAGTAGCGCTTTTTAAAGCATTTATGGCTGAAAAGATGCGCCCATATTGCTTCTTTAAATATTTATTAGTCAGCGCATGACCGATGAAATCCCGCTTAGCTGGCTGTTTTTAGCCCTCGCTATTCTGCTTGCCAGTTCAGGTTTTTTCTCGATGTCCGAGACCTGCATGATGTCGCTCAACCGTTATCGCTTGCGGCATTTGGAGAAGCAGGGCAGCCGTGGCGCACGCCTTGCCAGTGCGCTATTGATGAAGGTTGATGAGATGTTGTCCTTCATCCTCGCGGGCAATACGGTCATCAATGCGGCGACAACCATTCTGGTCGCCGAAATTTGTCGCCGATTATTTGGCGATGGCGAATATGTGCTGGCAATTGCGACGGGCGCGGCATCTTTTTGTATTCTGATTTTTGCCGAGATTTTGCCGAAGGTGATCGGCGCGCGCTTCTCCGAAAAAATTGCGCTGGCCGCCAGCTACGGCCTGACCCCGCTGATTTCAGTGACCAAGCCGGTGATGTGGATTATCAATGTGATTGTGCGCGGCATTTTAAAGGCGCTGCGTATCAAGCCAGCTTCTGAAGGGGCGCAGCCGCTGTCGATGGAAGAAATGCGCACGCTGGTGCTCGAAGGCGGGCAATTCATCCCGAAAAAGCACCAGAACATTATGGTGAATTTGTTCGATCTCGAACACATGACGGTGGACGATACAATGACGCCGCGCGCGCTGATTGAGGCTGTGGATATCAACGACAAAATCGAGAATATTCGTCATGCGCTATCGACCTCGCATCACACGCGCCTGGTGATGTACGACGGCGATTTTTCGAACGTGATCGGGCTGGTGCATGTGCGCAAAGTCTTGAACGCATCGCGCCACGAGCCGCTGGAAATTAAAACGCTGCGAGAAATCATGCGCGACCCGTATTTCATTCCCGAAGGCACGCCCCTGCTACAACAGCTTACGCATTTTCAGGAGCTGCAGCGGCGCATGGCGCTGGTGGTGGATGAATACGGCGAGATTCAGGGCCTGGTCACCCTGCAGGATATTCTGGAAGAAATCGTCGGCGAATTTACCAGCCAAAGTCCGATGAATACCGGTTTTTACTCCAGGCAAAGTGATGGTTCGGTGATGGTGGAAGGTTCATGTCCGCTCAGGGTATTGAATCGCAAACTGGGATTTAATTTTCCGCTGGATGGGCCGAAGACGATGAACGGTTTGGTGACCGAGCATCTGGAGGATATTCCCGAGCCGGGCACCACGGTAACAATCGGCGATCACGAGCTCGAAATTTTGCAGGTGCAAGACCGCATGATTAAAGTCGTGCGGGCGATCTTGCCGATTAAGCCGGGCACAAGTTTGCCGTTGCCGCTTTAACTGTTTCAGTTGTTTTAATTCTCTGGTAACGCCAGAAAAATATCCCAATCAGCGAGCCTGATGCGTGCCACAGGCTCAGTGCCGCCTTTGCCGTCGGGCCGATACATCACAATTTCGGCCTCCTCAATTTGCGCCATTGCGCGCTCTTCGGCGCGAGCAGAGCCGTGCGTATGTGAAATTATCAACACGTTTTTGGTGGGCGATGGCGGCCTGGCGAGCAATTTGAAGCGCGCGGCATGCACGTTGAAACCCGCCCGTTGACCCATTTGATGATTGAGATCTTCAGTGATCTCGATGGTGCCAAAACCCATCGCATAAGCCGTATCGCGCGCGCGGCAAAATTGGCTCGTCTTTACGCTTTCAATAGGCACATTTAACTGTCGCAACGCAATACCCACCTTGCGCGCCTGTTCGCGACCTTCATCGGCCAGGTTGCGCTGCACCGCGCAGTTTTCCCACCAGCGCGGCGTTTGTGGCAGCGTTGAGGCATCTTGGCCCACCGATGCCGCGCCGTGGCGCATGTAAAGGTTGTAGCCGCCTTTTTGCAGCGCTTTTATGATCGCTATGCCGGATAATTCTTTGGCGGGGTCAATCGCGGGTGGCGGCATATGAGCCGGGGCAGCCACGGCGCTGATATCGGTTGTAATGGCTTTGCCATTTTGGGTCGCCGTGATGGTCTGCGCGAGCGAGTTGCCGACTATAAAAAGCAACAACAAGAAAGCAAAACAGGCGATGTTTTGGGAACGGCGCGGCATTCGTATTGGTCGATTTGTTGGTGATTAGTGGCTTGATTTTAAAACTAAAACGCGTTTTTATGACTTTACGCTCGCATGTTGGCGATATTTGAAGTTAATTGACGTTTTGCCGAAAATTCTGCATAATCTTGGGTTCAGTGGAGAGGTGGCCGAGTGGTTAATGGCAGCAGACTGTAAATCTGCCCTCTCACGAGTACGCAGGTTCGAATCCCGCCCTCTCCACCATAAATTTGTAGTGTTCGAAAATGTCGTTTGCAGGTGAAAAGTTTTGAATTTGCGGGTGTAGCTCAATGGTAGAGCAGAAGCCTTCCAAGCTTATGACGACGGTTCGATTCCGTTCACCCGCTCCAAAGATTTTGTAGCTTGCTTAATTGCGCGGCATTTTCTCGCATATCGTTTGTAGTTGTACTCTATATTTGCATTTCAACGCTCTTGTAGCTCAGTGGTAGAGCACTCCCTTGGTAAGGGAGAGGCCACGCGTTCAATCCGCGTCAAGAGCACCAACAGGAATCGAAGAAAAGTGAAAACCTACTTTTCTTCGGTGTAGTCAGTAAAAATCGCTGGCGGAGCCAGACGATTTTTGTAACGAAAAACCGAAGATCAACATCATCCCCATTGTTAATATTTGAATTTAACGAGGAATAGTAATGGCAAAAGGCAAATTTGAGCGGACCAAGCCGCACGTAAACGTGGGCACGATTGGTCACGTTGATCACGGCAAGACCACGCTGACGGCAGCGATCACCACCGTACTGGCGAAGAAATTTGGCGGCGAAGCCAAGGCCTACGACCAGATTGACGCCGCACCTGAAGAAAAAGCGCGCGGCATCACGATTAACACCGCCCACGTCGAATACGAAACCGCCAACCGCCACTACGCCCACGTCGACTGCCCTGGTCATGCTGACTACGTGAAGAACATGATCACCGGTGCCGCCCAGATGGACGGC
>JANXWW010000238.1 GCA_025350945.1 Burkholderiales bacterium | reverse complement strand
CACGTTGAAATAATGCCAAATAACTCGAACGCAAATTGTTCCGCATCCGCATCAGCAGCAAATTCATTCGTCTGAATTGTCATCTCGACCGACTTCACCATGGCCTGGTGCAATCGCTGCATATGCTCGACCACCGCGTCGCGCATGGCCCCTTCCTGATCGTCAAATTCAGTTGATGCCACCATCATCGGGCACGCCACTAAATCTGCGCGTACCGTCCATGCGAGCCAGTTATCGAACAACGCCACGAGACGTTTTAATCCGCGCGGTGCCGACAGAGCCGGCATAAATGCCGCTTCATTAAATCGTCGCACCGCTTCGTCCAGCGTCGCGATCTGCAATTCTTGTTTCGAACCAAAATGCGCAAACAAACCACTCTTCGACATCCCCGTCTGCTCAGCCAGCACCCCAATCGTCAACGCACCATAACCCGCCACACTCGCATGGCGCAGCGCCGCCTTCAGGATGACGGCGCGGGTTTCTTCGCCTTTGGTTAATTTTGCTGCGGCCTTGTTCATAAACTAATAATAGTACGAACGTTCGTTAGTGTCAAACGTGGTGCAAAAATTATTTTCAAACTAAAACGCCTTTATCGGCGCGCGTTTTTAGATGGAGATACCCGATCGAGTGGAAGCAAAATGTGCTTAAAACAGCCTCTAATTCTAGTGCTTAACTATTTTACTCAGGTCGATCTCGTTCAATGAGCGCTAAATATTGCTCAATCGACCCACCTGCAAGTGGCTTCACCATCACCCGAATCGAATTCGTCAATTTGCCCATAACAACACCCTCGCGCGTGCGAGTCTGCATGTAGCCAAGCGATTCCCAGAATTGCTCCGCCCGCGCGTTGCCCTCAACGACACCGAGTCGCAACCATTGCGCGCCGCTCGCTTTTGCCCAGCTTTCAAGTCCATGATAAATAGTTTGAGCATCGCCGGTGCCATGGCGTGATGTGGCGACCACAAAAAGACCGATGTGCCAAACGTGCGGTGCCAAAAGATCAGAAATAATATTCGCCATCGCACTCAAATTGTTTTGCGCATCGACATAGCCGACCATCCACTTCTTCGTAAAGCGCCAGCCCGTCGGCAACTCGCCATGAATTTCCTCATGCGCTTCGTTCGGGCCAGCGGGCTCGCCATTGACCGCGAGAAAGTATTGCGGATTCGTCTCGAAAAAGCGCTGCAGCAGGGGCTCTTCGCTGGGAGTTATTTCGATGGTGCGAAGATTTGGGATAGTCGAGGCGGGGAGTTTTGTAAACGGCATTGTTCGCGGCAATTAGAAGGAAAAATATTTTTAATTCATCATGCGATAAAAAGTAGCGCGAAAGATTCATGCTTTTCTAACTGCACCACCACAAAAAACGGTCATCTCGAACGGGTTCAGGTGAGGGATCTGCTTAGGATGCCCCATATGCAACAAGAAGCAGATCCCTCGCACCCCCGAACGGGGGTCTCCATCCAAAAGCGGCTCGGAATGACAGTGAGGGACCTTTACTGGCGCGGTGTTTGGCAGATAAATGGCTCAAACGGCGCTCTGTGCTTGAACTTTGCTTTTCATACTGGCAGGTTCAGGAAATTAGTGCAACGACTTTTTTCCGCAGCGGGTGATTTTTCAGAAGAAAGATGATGGGTCGCTGCACGCAAGAATCGAGGGTGAACGAAACAGCAAAGTAAAATAAAGGGAATTGATTTTCCGATGTAGCACGTGGATTGCAACTGAGTTGCGACTAAACGATAACTAAACCGCTACTGGGCTGCAACTGGCTGCGATGGACTCGGCCAGAAAAAACTACATCGTCCTCACCACGCCCACCACCAGACCTTCAATATCCAACGCAGTCGTATCCAGATCCACCACAATCGGCAGGAAGTCAGGATTCTCGGCGATTAAGTAAGCGTTTTTGCCTTTGAGTTTTAATCGCTTTACGGTGGCGTCGCCATCAATTCGCGCGACGACAATTTGGCCAGTCCGGGCTTGATTGGTTTTATGCACTGCCAGCCAATCACCATCCATGATGCCAACATCTTTCATGCTCATGCCGGATACGCGCAGCAAAAAATCGGCGCGTGGTTTAAACATCAACGGGCTCACGGGGTAGCGCCCAGTCACATTTTCTTGCGCGAGAATCGGCGAACCAGCGGCTACTTTACCAATCAACGGCAAGCCGTGTTCCTCATCATTGGCGGCATCGCCTTCCCCACTCATGATGCGAATGCCGCGTGATGAGCCCGCCATCATTTCAATTGCACCTTTGCGCTCCAGCGCGCGTAGATGTTCCTCCGCCGCATTCGGCGAACGAAAGCCGAGCGCCGCGCACATTTCAGCGCGCGTGGGCGGCATGTTATTTTGCGCGATCCAAGTTTTCAGGAAAGCGAGGATTTCTTGCTGACGTACCGTTAAATTTTCCATGACTGTCTTTTTATACAGTTTTGCAGTTATTTGCAAGCATTATTTTTTTGTCCTTTTTTACGCAGAGACGCATCTTTGATAAATGCGCATTCGGGCTACAATGCGAACGATTTATGTTTTGTCGTGGCATCGCAATTTTGCTCGCAAATACCAAAAATTTTTCAAGGAGAACGTTATGTCAGGCAGCGAATTTCACGTACACGGGCCGCACGATCATGCGGTGGAGCATGAAGCGCAGGGCGATCATGGTACCCACGGCGATCACAAGTCAGCTGGCTTTAGCCTTGCACAAGTGGTCGCGATTTTTACGGCCATTCTTGCCACAGCGGGCGCGGTAGTGAGTTATCAAGGCGGACATACTCAGAACGAAGCGCTGCTGTTCAAGAATGAAGCGGTGTTGCAAAAGACGGCTGCAGCGAATCAGTGGTCGTATTTTCAGAGCAAAGGCATGAAGCAAAATTTGGCGGAAATGTCTGAGAGCTTGGCGACGACGCCGGAGCAGAAGTCGAAAATTGCTGAAGAAATCAAGCGTTACAAGCAGGAGAAAGAGGGCATCAAGAAAGAGGCCGAAAAATTGGAGGTGCTGTCGGTTGAGGCAAATGAAAAATCCAAACATGCCGAAAGCCCGCACGACAAGCTCGCGCAGGCGATGACATTTATTCAGATCGCTATTTCGCTGGCGTCAATCTGTGTGTTGACGCGCCGACGCTGGATGCTCGGTGTTGCTGGGGTTGCGGCGGTGATTGGCTTGGGTTATTGGGGTTTTGCGTTTTTGCCTGTGGGTGCGGGTATGGGTATGGGGCACTGATTCGGTATTAACGAAACTTGTGCATCGAGAGTGCGTCAAGACTGCCTTGCAAAAATTAAGGCGACACCTTGAATACACTGGTCGATTTATTTCCACCCACGATTGCCGATGCCGAGCATCGCATCACGCAGATCAAGCCGCGCGCCTATGCGAGCACGCGAAATTTTCTGAATGGTGCGGTGACGCGTTTATCGCCATACATCACGCACGGCTATGTCAGCTTAGCCGATATTGCGCCTGCGATTGAAGCGAAATATCCAGCGGAGGAATGCGAAAAACTGTTGATGGAATTCGGCTGGCGTGAATTTTTTCAGCATGCGTGGCGGCATCTGGGCGACGGCGTGTTGCGTGACGTGAAACCGGGCCTTTATGGCGTGAATTACTCGACGGATTTTCCTGCCGATATTGCGGAAGCACGCACCAGTATTCCCGTGATCGACGCTGCGGTGCGTGAACTTTATGCCACCGGCTATCTGCACAATCATGCCCGCATGTGGCTGGCATCGTATGTGGTGCATCTTCGCAAGGTGCATTGGCGCGCGGGGGCCGACTGGATGATCGCGCATTTGCTCGATGGCGATTTTGGCAGCAATCATTTGTCGTGGCAGTGGGTGGCAGGCACGTTCAGCGGAAAACCGTATTTGTTTAATGCGGAAAATGTTGCAAGGTACGCGCCTACTTGGGCCAGTGCAGGCACCGCGATTGATACGAGCTATGAGGCCTTGGACGAGATCGCGCATTCACAAAAAACGGTGAGCGCTCAACCGAGCGCACGTAAAGTTGAGGCGATGTTTGAGCCTGAATTGTTTGTGCAGCCTGCTGATAATTTGACAAACGCCGATGCCCGGAAAACCGCGCCCGTGCTTGCGTCCGAGGTCACACTCATTCATCCCTGGGATCTGGCCAAGCCCGCAGTTGAGACAAATAAAAAGCCACGACTCGGCATTATTCATGCGCCGTTTCATGCAGAATTTCCGTGGTCACAACGCCGCTGGCATTTTGTGATGACGCGCATGCGCGAGGTGACGGACGATATTTTTGTGGGCGATATAAGTCAGCTTGTTCGCGAAAATAAAAATACTAAATTCAGCGCGACGGTCACTTACAACTTTGGTTATCGCGAAGCCTTGTCGGCATCCAATGTGTTGCTGTCGCCAATACCGCGATTTACCCAAGATCCTGAAAAAATGTGCAGTTCGTTCACCCGGTTTTGGGCGGCAGTAGGACGCGAACGTGTTGATCGAGGCGGGCGACG
>JANXWW010000338.1 GCA_025350945.1 Burkholderiales bacterium | reverse complement strand
GCCGTCCTCCCGCAATACATCCTTCCCAAACAAATGCTCACCATCCTCGCTGGAAAAATTGCGGGTGCTGAGGCGGGGCATTTGACGTCGCGATTAATTAGCTGGTTTGTGGTGCGCTATAACGTTGACATGGCGGAGGCTGCGAATTCAGACATCGCAAGCTATCGAAGCTTTAATGAATTTTTTACGCGTCCCCTTCGCGATGGCGCGCGCCCGCTCGCGAAAGCGGATTTTATAAGTCCTGTGGATGGTGCGATCAGTCAATTCGGTTCAATTGAACGCGACCAGATTTTTCAGGCGAAAGGTCATCATTATTCGACCACCGCATTAGTCGGTGGCGATGCAGAACTCGCCGCCAAATTTCAGGATGGCAGTTTCGCCACGCTGTATTTGAGCCCGAAGGATTACCACCGCATTCATATGCCCTGCGATGGCAAATTGACGCGAATGATTTATGTGCCGGGCGAATTGTTTTCTGTGAACCCAACGACCGCGCGCGGCGTGCCGGGCTTGTTCGCGCGCAACGAACGTGTGGTGTGCGTGTTTGAGTCGAAGCATGGGCCGTTCATATTGACGCTGGTCGGCGCGACGATTGTCGGCTCGATGGCCACCGTGTGGCACGGCATTGTGAACCCACCGCGCACGCGCGAAGTGCGTGAATGGCAATACAAAGATAAACCGGTGACGCTGAAAAAAGGTGATGAGATGGGGCGCTTTTTATTGGGCTCCACCGTGGTGATGTTGTTGCCTAAAAATGCGCTGATATTTAATCCAGATTGGTCGCCTGCGCGGGCGATTCGTGTGGGTGAAGCCATGGCAAAAAAATATTAAAGTGCAATATGGGCGTGCTGTTTCAGCCGTTTTTGCCCGGAACGCCGCGCCTGTGTTAGATTTTGTGTTTCTCTAGCGTTAACGCCCAAACTAATATTTCCGTTACTCGTCAACCAACATCGACAATCGGCGCTACTGTATTCGCACCAAGCTGTTTCTCCCTTGCGTTACAATTTATTATTATTTGCAGCTTAAAAAATTGTTTCATTATTTTGGAGGTGGTATGAAGTTAAGATCGCTCGTACTCTTTGCCGCATCGTTAGCGGTTGGCGTTACATCGTTGGCTGCCCACGCGGCTGATCCCTACCCATCCAAGCCGATCACGATGATTGTGCCGTTCACGGCGGGCGGGCCAACCGATACGGTCGCGCGCACGGTCGGCGCTGCTATGTCGAAATCGCTGGGCCAGCAAATTATTATTGAAAACGTCGGCGGTGCAGGCGGCACGATTGGTGTCGCGCGCGCCATTGCGGCACCCGCTGATGGTCATACTATTTTGCTGATGCACATCGGCATCTCGACCGCACCTGCGCTATATCGCACCCTGAAATACGATGCGACTAAAGACTTGGAGCCCATCGGTCTGGTGACAGAAGTGCCGATGACCTTAATCAGCAAAAAAGATATTCCAGCGAATAATTTCAGCGAGTTTTTAGCCTATGTGAAAGCCAACAAAGCCAAAATTTCTTATGCCAATGCAGGCATCGGTTCGGCCTCACATTTGTGCGGCATGATGTTTATGAGTGCGATTGAGACCGATGTGCTGACTGTGCCATACAAAGGCACGGCACCTGCAATGACCGATCTGCTCGGCGGCCAAGTTGATTTTATGTGCGACCAATCGACCAACACCACATCGCAAATCAAAGGCGAAAAAGTAAAGGCATTTGGCGTGACCTCGAAAACCCGTGTAGCGTCACTGCCCAATATCCCGACGCTCGATGAATCCGGTTTAAAAGGCTTTAACGTGGGCGTGTGGCACGGCGTGTGGGCACCGAAGGCGACACCCAAGGCGATCACCGACAAGCTCAACAGAGCGCTGCAAGACGCGCTAAAAGATGACAACGTAAAGGCGCGCTTTGCTGAGCTGGGCACAGCACCTGAGCCCGTGACGCGCCAAACACCCGATATGCTGCGCACACATCTGGTGGCCGAAATTGCCAAATGGGGACCGATCATCAAGAAGGCCGGCGTGTATGCGGATTAAAACCAATTAAACCATTCAACAAAAAGCCCGGCAACGTCGGGCTTTTTGTTTGGGAGGATGTTTGCAGATATTGGTAAACTTTGCATATGAATAAAGATATCCGTCCCGCTTCATCTATGCCGCCGCGTGCGCCCAAACAAAAGTTTTTCCAGGACACGATTGCCATCGTCTATGACTTCGACGGCACGCTCTCGCCGCAGCCGATGCAGGAATATACGGTGCTGCCAAAAATTGGCATTGAACCTGAAGCATTTTGGAAGCAGGTGCATAAAGAAGCGAGCGAGACCGATTCTGATCCAATGTTGGTCTATATGAGGCTGATGCTGGAAAAACTTTATAAAAACGATGACGTAAAAATCACCCGTGAGGACTTCGCCGCAATGGCGGAAAAAATTCAATATTTTCCGGGTGTCGAGAGCTGGTTTCCGCACATTAATGCCTATATTGAGCAGCGCGGCCAAGGCAAAGTAAAAGTGCAGCATTACATTATTTCTGCCGGTCAAAAAGAGATTCTGGAAGGCGTGTCCATTCGCAAATACTTTAAGCAGATTTACGCATCCGAATATCATTTCAACCAATACGGGATTGCCACTTTCCCAAAATTACTCATTACCGACACCTCAAAAACCCAATTTTTATTTCGCATAAACAAAGGCAAAGAATCGATTGCCGAATCCATCAACGATCACATGCCCGAGAGCGAGCGCCCGATTCCGTTCTCCAACATTATTTATATCGGCGACGGCATGACCGATGTGCCGTCGATGGCGCTAACCAAAAAAAGTGGCGGGCATGCGATTGCCGTATTCAATGCAAAGATCGCGAAGACCAAAGAAACTTGTGTGCGCCTGCTTAATGCCGGTCGTGTCGATTTCATTGCGCCCGCCGATTATCGCGAGACCAGCAAGCTCGCTCAGCGCGTGCAACTGCTGCTTGATTCGGTCATTGCCGGCGTGGCGTATGCGGCTGAGGTGGCGGCCTGCAAGAACGAAAATGCGTGAACGGATTTTCTATTCCCGGCGAGAACAATAGTTTTGCGCCCACTCGCGTTCAAATTACTGACTGAACTTTCGGCTGCGCATTTCACCTCCGGTGTTGTGCTCGCGAAAAAGTTCAACGTCTCGCGCTCGGCGATTTCAGATGCGTTAAAAGACGCGACCGATGCCGGTGTCGAAATTTTTAGCCTCACGCGTCGCGGCTATCGGCTGGCCGCACCCATTGACCTTCTTGATATTGATGCAGTGCGTGAAGCCATTGGTGACAAGGTATATCGACTGGATGTAGATATTTTGCCCACGATTGGCTCAAGCAATACCGAATTGCTCATGCGTGCTGCTGCGGGTGCCGCCAGCGGGACTTGTGTTGCC
>JANXWW010000337.1 GCA_025350945.1 Burkholderiales bacterium | reverse complement strand
GCGCTTTCGTGAGGCAATGGAAGACGATTTCAATACCCCGATGGCGTTTGCGGTGTTGCATGATTTGCGCGGCGAAGTGAATCGCTCGCAATCCACGGCGAGTGCGGGATTGTTGAAGGCATTGGGCGCGACCATTGGGCTGTTGCAGCATAATGCGGCATCGTTTGTTCAGGGGAGCAACGTTATCTATTTTGTCGAAGTTAAAGAGGTTGCTGAAGCCCTAGATACTTCGATTGCGACAGTCAAAAATCCGAGCATTGACGCCCTAATCGCAGATCGCAACACTGCTAAAAAAGAAAAAAATTTCGCCCGCGCAGATGAGATTCGAAAAGAACTTGATGCTGCCGGAATCGTGCTCGAAGACAAGCCAGGCGGATTAACGGAATGGCGGCGAAAGTAACCTGACAGTTCGTAAAATAGATAAACCCTTCACTGGCGCGCTATTTCAGGCTATTTTGCTTGTAAATACCCGCCAGATATAGTGTTCTGGATGGCGAGCCACACCTTCCGCTGCTCTATGCCGAACAAACATTTCAAGCACATAAAAAATTCAACATGCAAGAACAAGTGAAAAGCAGCCACACTCGTACGGTTACGAATCCTGAAACAAATATTGCACAACTGCCTTTGCGTGTTTTGGTGCTGGGTGGCACCGGCTTTATTGGTCGTCATGTTGTCGCGGCCCTTCATGCATCCCATGCGCATGTATTGATCGGCAGCCGACAGCCTTTGCGACATGAACACGCTTATCCTTATGCCGCCTTTCGTGCCACGCGATTCGAGAATCTGTTAAATCCGGCGGCATGGGCAGCCATGATTGATGGAGTGGATGTGGTGGTTAATTGCGTGGGGATTTTGCGGCAAAGACCCAACGAATCATATGATCATGTGCATCATCGTGCGCCTGCCGCGCTGGCGACAACTTGCGCTGCTGCACGCGTGCGCCTCATCCACACTTCTGCGCTGGGTTTGCACGAGGGTGCGAAAAGCCGGTTTCTGTCGAGCAAATTATTGGGCGAGCGTGCCGTGGCAGCAGCGGGTGGCGACTACAGCATCGTGCGCCCGTCGTTGCTTGATGGCGAAGGCGGTTTTGGTGCGAGCTGGCTGCGTGGTCTGTCGCGATCTCCCGTACATTTTATTCCGCGTGCCGCGCGTGGCAATATCGCAGCGATGACGGCAGTCGATCTTGGCATTGCCATCGCCGCGCTGACAAAATTTCCATCGCTGAATAATCTTCGTGAAGTTGAGCTTGGCGGCACTTACGGCTATGGATATGCCGAGTATTTGCGTGCACTGAGAGCGACTTACACGGATTCAAAAGCGCTGCAAATTCCGCTGCCAAACTGGCTTGCGCGCATCGGTGCGCATGTGTGTGATGGCCTGCATTTTTCGCCTTTTTCTTACGGGCACTGGATATTGCTGCAACGGGACAATATGCCCTCACCGAATCGTCTGCCGGAATTGTTGGGCAGAGCGGCTGGTGTCGTGTCGCGCTTTTGATAAAACACAGTTGACAAAATTGTAAATGCGAACTATTCTTATTTGCATGAATATATTTCCGCCCCGAACCTCATCTCCAAACTTGGTGCTGATGCAAGCAACAACTGCTGAGGATAATTCGTCTGCACCACGCGCAATTACCAGCGAGACACTGCTCGCCGGGTCGCGTGAGCTGGTTATCAAGCATGCGGGCCGTGATTACCATTTGCGTTTAACGCGACTGGGCAAACTTATTTTGACCGCGTAATACCTACATACAGATCAATACCCTTATCGCCAGCAAACCTGCACGCATTTTTTGCGAAAGCGGATAAAGCCAGCCTGATTTCACTTCAACAAATCACCCGGCGCATGTGCATCGAGTGCGCGCGGGCCTCATTTCGGCACTGCTCGCTGACGGTTGGGCGGACGCGCTGGCGTGGGTTGGATTGGGCTTGCCAGTAGTCGTCGCGTGCGTGCATGTGTTGCGCGCTCATTTACATAAATAGCGTGCCTTGATTGATAGGCATTCTGCGCTGGCTGGTGTTCATAATTCACCAATAAAAGCGAATCGCCAATGGCGGCATCCTGTAACGTGATGCGACACGGGAATGCATTCTCTGCGTCGGCGGAGTATCGGATTATGTTGAGCTTTTTAAGCTCATCACTTGGCAGTCCGAAAAATCGGTAAATATGTCCGGGCTCAGACCCGTGATTCGGAAATTCATTTAAACTCCATTTTCTTAAAAGAGCTAAATGTATCTGCGCCAATGGTGAGCGTCACTTCGTTTTTTGCGATCAAATCGCTGATGGGTTAGTTTTCTGTGGCATTTTCAACACGGCCTTTGCGCTGTTTCGAGTTACGCTATCTTCATTCATAACGTTGCCAGTATCGTCACATAATGAATTCAACTATATCCATGCATTGTTATTTTTGCGAACAGACCAGTCCCGAGGGCTCGTTGTTTTGTAAACCCTGCGGCTCGCCGTTTCATCTCGCGCCATGCCCGCGCTGCGCGGCTGTCAATGCGTTGACCGTGGTGAGTTGTTATAAGTGCAAAGCTATTTTGCCGATCAGAAGGGCTGAAACAAAAAAGCTTGCAACCAACGACACAAAATTCGAGCCCGCAACTGAACACACGACGGATGAATCTGCGAACGAGCCGGTGTCAGATGTGCCTGCGCTTGAGATCGCTACGGTTCGTGAAATAACCCAGTCGTATCTGGGTTCGGCGAAGTCTTCGTCTGCTGCAAAAGTTGAAGAACCACCAGCTGTGAGCAACGCTTTACCCGTTGATACTGATGATGGCTATCAGAAGACCGTTCAGCTCGAGCGTGCGCCGGTGGAAGTGCAGGATGAAAATTACCAGAAGACAATTGCGCTACAACGTGCACCGATAGGTGTTGATGATGTCGGCTACCAAAAGACTATTCCCGTGCGCCGTCCCATGGAAAAAGTGCATGATGAAGACTACCAGAAAACTATCGCGTTACAACGTGCATCGGTATCAGCGCCAGCAAATGCGTTAGAGCCTTTACTAGCAGGTGCGTATGACGTGAACTACCAAAAAACGATTGCGCTGCAACGCCCACCAGGGGGTGTGCATGACGAGGCCTACGTTAAAACGATTTCGACACGGCATCCCCCGACGTCTTTGGTGGGTGGTGCCGCTCACAAAGTTGCTGCCACTGAAGGTGGCTTACTCAGCGCAATGCCCACAGACTTGCAGGCCGAATATGCGACATTGCAGTCAATTGATGTGGTGCAGAAAGCGAAATGGGGGCAGCGTGCATTGTTGGCGTCGGCAGCGCTTTTGTTGATTGTTGCGGGTGCTTATTTCTTTCTGCGTTCGCAGCAGAAGGCGGAGACATCGGCAGCAAATGCCGACACGTCGCTAGATCAAGTGCAGACGGAGGCACTGGCTAAATTACCCGCAACGGCACCCGGTAAAGCCATCGAACCATTACCGTTAAATGTAAAGCTTGACGCCGCAAATCAGGCGACCAATAAAGAGTCTAAAAAGATAGCAGCGCCAACACCATCCGCACCAATCGTGCGTGCGCCACAGCCATCGCCTGCGAAAACGGTAACCAGTGTCGCCGCGAAGCCATCTGCGCCAGCCAGCCAGCAAACCAATGCTGTGCCGAATGACCGTGTATTGCTAATGCCGCCAGATGCAACCAAACTATCTGCTGCTGCCACCGCAGCCGCGATTGCCGCCGCGCTGGGCAAGGATACGGCTGCGCAGCCAACGAATAAATCAGACACCACAAAATTGAAGCCCGAAGCCAAGGTGCCTGCGCCAGCAAATACTCCGCGCAAGAGTGATATCGCGAAAGACACGGCAAAAGACACGGCGAAAGACGCGGAAAAAAATACCGCCAACTCTGCCACGACTTCACAACTCCCTGTGCCATGCACTGAAGCGCTCGCAGCCCTGGGGCTTTGCGTACTTCAGCCCGCTACGCCAAAACCATAACGTGAAGCTGAAAGTTTTACTGGCGATCACATGCCTGGCGCTTACCGTCAGTTACGGAAAAGCACATGCAGTGGTGGAGTACAAAATTTTGACCGG
>JANXWW010000171.1 GCA_025350945.1 Burkholderiales bacterium | reverse complement strand
GCATACGCAGGCCACCAGACCGAGAAGAATATGAAATCGAAAACGCGCTATCAAGTTGTGACAAAACTCGAATCCGGCGAATCGCGCACGTTCACGTATAACGCGGCGACGAGCTACAAAGTGGGCGACAAGATTAAAGTGGATGCGGGGAAATTGGTTCGGCAATAAAGCTGAGTGACAAGCAGGTAACAATTAGTTCAGCTTGCGCAGCTACCTGACCTACATTAAACGCCCCTATTGGCGGGCATTTTAGAGCAATTATGCTCGTAAATGCACGTCTATTCTAGAGTTTATGCTTTT
The DNA here is from genome assembly GCA_025350945.1 of Burkholderiales bacterium. Classification (GTDB taxonomy): domain Bacteria; phylum Pseudomonadota; class Gammaproteobacteria; order Burkholderiales; family Usitatibacteraceae; genus UKL13-2. The sequence continues at coordinate 4,368 of JANXWW010000171.1, read as the reverse complement.
TATTCTATGAGCGTCGCGATCAAATCATGCTCGTTCGTATCGATGACGCGAGCGCGAATGAGGTCACCCGGTTTGATATTTTTCAGCGCCATTTTATTTGCAGCGTGCACGTGAACCTGGCCATCGATCTCGGGTGCATCAGCGCTTGATCGGCCGACCACGCCATCACGGCTCACCAAATCCACCAGCACATCAACGTCACGACCGATTTTATTTTTCAGTTTCGCGAGGCTGATTTTAGTTTGTGTTTCCATGAATCTACGCTGACGATCCGCGCGGATTTCATCGGGCACTGGATTTGGCAAATCATTCGCGACCGCACCTTCAACCGGCGAATAGGCGAAGCAGCCCACGCGATCCAGTTGTGCTTCTTGCAAAAATGAAAGCAGCTCTGCAAATTCAGCTTCGGTCTCGCCTGGAAAACCAGCGATAAAAGTGGAGCGCAACGTAATATCGGGACACATTTTTCGCCAGGCGTGGATGCGATCCAGCGTTTTTTCAGCATTCGCGGGGCGCTTCATCAGCTTCAAAATGCGCGGGCTCGCATGCTGAAACGGCACATCAAGATACGGCAAAATTTTGCCCTCGGCCATCAGCGGAATCACTTCATCCACATGCGGATACGGATACACATAATGCAATCGCACCCATACGCCGAGTGTGCCCAGAGCTTCGCACAATTCGGTCATGCGCGTTTTGAGTGGGCGGCCATGCCAGAAGCCGGTGCGGTATTTCACGTCCACACCATACGCTGATGTGTCCTGCGAAATCACCAGCAATTCTTTGACGCCGGACTTCACCAGATTCTCTGCTTCCTGCATCACGCTGCCAACCGGACGGCTCACCAAATCGCCGCGCATGCTGGGGATAATGCAGAAAGTGCAACGATGATTGCAGCCCTCGGAAATTTTTAAATACGCGTAATGTTTTGGTGTCAGCTTGATCCCGGCAGCGGGCACTAGATCGATGAACGGCTCATGCGGCTTGGGCAGATGCGCATGGACATGCTGCATCACTTCTTCCTTCGCGTGCGGACCAGTGACGGCAAGCACTTGCGGATGCGCGAGTTTCACTAAATTTTCGCCGCCCTTGCCTGATTTCGCCCCCAGACAACCGGTAACAATTACTTTGCCATTTTCAGCTAGCGCCTCTCCTATTGCATCGAGTGACTCTTCCACCGCAGAATCAATGAAGCCGCACGTGTTCACGACCACTAAATCTGCCCCCGCATAATCGGGCGCGATGTCGTAACCTTCGGCGCGCAATTGCGTGATGATTTGCTCGATATCGACGAGCGCCTTCGGGCAGCCAAGAGAGACAAAACCGACGCGCGGGGCTTTAATTTGTGGCTTGGAAATTTTGATGGGGCGAACGACGAGAGTCATGGCTGGTATCGGTTGCAGTTCAAGTTTCTATTTGTTGCCTGCTTTTTTAGCAGCAGGCTTGGCCGGTTTTTTAGCGGTGCTGGCTTTGGCTGTTTTAGCTGCTTTGGGGGCATCAGCATCAGCAGGCGCTGCACGTTGCTCAGCCTCATCTGCTTTTGCGTTTGTATTGGGTGTCGCCCCAAACGGAAACACCGAAAACATCTGCATGGCCTGTTTGCGCAATTCTTCCTGCATGCCAATCACATTCGATGCACTTTTTTCGAGATAGTCGCCCATCATGTTGGGTACGGCACCTGAACCCGCGAGCCCTCCCAATCCCGCTGCGGCTGGCACGATTTTTGTCCACGCATCAGGCGTGAATGTTGGCGCAGCACCATAAATATTTTGCGATTGTTCCTGAAATTTACGCTGCGCTTCATGAAATGCACCAATACTGCGTTCAAGGTAAGAGCCCATCAGGCCCTGCATGGAATGCCCGTAGTAGCGAATGATATTGCCGAGCATATTGGCGGAAAACATCGGCACGCCGCCGCTCTCTTCTTCCAGAATAATCTGCAATAAAATCGAGCGCGTTAAATCTTCATTCGTGCGCGCATCGTGAACTTCGAACACTTGATACTCGAGCACAAATTGTTTGATCTCGGCCAGCGTGATGTAGGCGCTGGTTTCAGTATCGTAGAGACGGCGGTTCGGGTATTTCTTGATAATTCTGGCCATAAGGGCTCCATAACAAATTCTTTGTTGTTTGTAATGCAAACACGCGAACAAACTTGCCAACCGAAATACGCTTGTCACATGTTGCGCTACACAATACGCATTCGGTAAGCGTAGCGTGGTGGTTCCAATTGACTTTAGTTGCGATGCGTCAGAAAAGCCGCAACGGTCGCATTAAATTGAATGCCACGCACTGCTGAGTGTACGTAATACGTGATTGATTATATTAACATTTTTGACGATTCATGGGTTCGAAAAATAAATATGTTGCACCGCACCAAATAATGCTTGACTTGACGCCGATTCATCCCTATTATTTGGTTTGTGCAGCGCACCATTTTTGATTCAAAGCGTCCTCGGCAATATTTTGAGTGGGTGGGTGTTCTGTAACGATATTTTGGTTTGATTCGATGCTTTTGCACTCGTTTCAAATTCACAACATCAATCGGCATTCATTTTTATTCATAACATTCAAGGAAAACAGATCATGACAACCATCAATACCGCAGCAGAACAATTTGGCGATTTTTCAAAAAACGCAGTGGACGCAGCCATGCAATTTGCTCACGCATCCATCTCCAGCGCAGAGCGCATGATGGCACTTAACCTCGAAGCCACCAAAGTTGGCCTCGACCAGACTTCCAAAACCGCAAAATCTTTTGCGGGCGTTAAAGACGTTCAGGAAATGAACACCGTCAGCACCAAAACGGCTGAGACCGGTCTTGAGTTTTTTACTGGCTACTCCAAGAATTTGTACGAAATCACTTCTGCTGCTCAAGCAAATTTTTCAGCATTGATCGAAGAGCGCGTGGCTGGTTTTCAAAAATCGGTTGCCGACAGCCTCGACAAAGTTGCTAAGTCAGCACCGGCCGGATCAGATGTTGCCATCGCTGCAATGAAGCAAGGTTTGGCCGCATCAACCGCCGCAATGGATTCAATCTCCAAAGCAAGCAAGCAAGCATCTTCGTACGCTGAAAACGCGTTCAAGACCGCAACCGAAACAGCGACTAAAGCAACGGCATCATCCAAGCGCAAGTAATTAGTTTCAAGTTTTATTAACGTCTCCTCCTCCTTTATTCGTATTCGCTAGAATCGGTAAAGGATTCAACCTCAAGAGGTTTCCTCTTGGGGTTTTTTTTGCGTATTATTTATCAAGTTTGGTCTGGTATTAATGCGGCAACTCAACAATAACTTCCCATGAAAAATAAAATCGCACTTGTCACCGGTGGTGTTGGCGGCATCGGCACGGCAATCTGCATCGCTCTCGCCAGGCAAGGCTATTTCGTCGTTGCGAATTACGTCGTGCCTGGTTCTGAAATTGCATGGCAAAACAAAATGAAAGCAGCAGGATTGGGTGCTGACGACTGCGCGATTGCATTGGCCGACGTAGCGGATTTCAACGCCAGTGGAAAAATGATCGCGGACATTCACGCCACGCACGGCGAGATTTCAGTGCTCGTCAATTGCGCTGGCATCACGCGTGATGTGAGCTTGCGCAAGATGACGCCAGAGCAATGGCACGCCGTCATCAACACCAATTTAAATAGCGTCTTTAATGTGACGCGCCATGTGATCGACAGCATGTGTGATCGCGGCTTTGGCCGCATCGTTAATATCTCCAGTGTGAACGCCACCAAAGGCGCATTTGGCCAAACCAATTACGCGTCGGCAAAAGCAGGCATTGTCGGATTCACTAAATCACTCGCGCTTGAAGTCGCCAAAAAAGGCGTCACCGTGAATGCTGTTTCACCGGGCTTTATTGAAACAGACATGACCGCCGCCGTGCGCGAAGATCTGCGCCAGCAAACGCTTTCGCAAATTCCCACCGGACGTGCAGGCACGCCGGAGGATGTGGCGAATGCGGTGGTGTTTTTGGTGGCAGCGGAGTCAGGCTACGTGACGGGGACGAATATGGCGGTGAATGGGGGCGTGCATATTTATCAGTAGCGTAATCTGATTTATAGATTCGGCGACTAAATATGGTGAATATTTGGCGAACACCCTCTCTCCAACCTCTCTCTGGCCCTAGGCCACGCCGCCGTCAAGGGAGAGGGATCGAGGGAGAGGGGGCGTTCGCTGGACCGAAGTTCACCATATTTAATCGCCGAGTCTATAGCGCTGCGCTCAGTTACAAACACCAGCACTGGCAAGGCATTAGGCGTGAAAATGCCTCAAAAGCCGCTTGGATATTAGAGTTTCTAACTCACACTAACAAAAAAGCCGCAGACTTTCATCTGCGGCTTTTTTGATTTTTCACTGGAAAAATCTA
>JANXWW010000165.1 GCA_025350945.1 Burkholderiales bacterium | reverse complement strand
CGCGAACGCAAGCTCCGCACCTTCGCGCTTCATCGCGGTGGCAATGCCGTAGGCGATGGAGCGATGCGAAATCATGCCCGTCAACAATATTTTTTTACCGCTTAAAAAGCCCACAATAGTGATTCCTTTTTTATGATTAGACTGAAGTTTAGCCGATTCAATGCGGGCATCAATTTATTAAACGCACGAACTAGCCAAGACCGACGTAGACTCAAAAATTACAAACGCGTTACACGAACATGACATGCGGTATAGTGGGCGCGCTTGTCAGGTGGAACGATTGTCAAAAACAAGAATTTACGCTGCAACGCACCATTTTAAAGCCGCGCAAAACGTGAACTTTTTTTAGGACCCAGCAATGTATCGCGCACACATGACTGTCCGGATTTTTGCTTTATTTTCGCTTGTCGCACTCGCGATAGCTGCGCATTCACAAACGCCCGCGCAGCCGTACGCGCCCGACCCGAATAAAGTGCTGCGCTACGCTTTTGAAATTGCTGAAACCAGCTTTGACCCGATCAGAATTTCTGACGTGTATTCAAATATCGTCAATGGCGGAATGTTCGATACGCCGCTGCGTTTCGATCCGCTGGCCCGCCCTTTAAAACTAATGCCCAATACCACGACAGCGCTGCCAGAAATCTCCGCTGATTACACCACGTTTACATTTCGATTAAAGCCCGGAATCTACTTTGCGCCGCATGAAGTTTTTGGTGGAAAAAAACGCGAGTTGATCGCGGAGGATTACGTCTATTCAATGAAGCGTATTCTAGATCCTGCTTTATCGGCAACGCAGTTGGGTGAACTGGAAGATTCGGTGATCGGTGCTAAAGAAGCGATCACCGAGGCCCGCAAAACCGGCCGATTCAATTACGACAAACCCATTGAAGGCTTGAAAGCGTTAGATCGATACACTTTTCAAATAAGGCTTGAAAAGCCCAAGCCCATTTTTATTTATGTCTTTACCGACTGTCGCGTCTCGTGTGCGCTGGCGCGCGAGGTGGTGGAGCGTTACGGAATGGATGTCGGTTCGCACCCCGTCGGTACCGGGCCATATCGCCTCGTAAACTGGCGGCGCTCGTCATTCATGGGGTTTGAGGCTAATCCCAATTTTCGTGAAGAGTATTACGACGCCTCGCCCGAGCCTGACGATGCGGCAGGGCAAGCCATTCTTGCCAAGATGAAAGGTAAGCGGCTGCCGCAAATTCATCGCTTTGAAGTTGCCGTGATTGAAGAGCGTCAGCCGCGTTGGCTGTCTTTTTTGAGTAACGAATTCGATCTCATCTGGATATTGCCGGAAGATTTTGCGACAGTTGCCTTGCCCAATAAACAACTCGCACCCAACCTGAAAAAGCTGGGTATGCAATATGAGATTACGCCAGCGCTTGACATCCGATTTTTGTATTTCAATATGGACGATCCTCAAGTCGGCGGCTACACACCGGAAAAAATTGCGTTACGTCGAGCGATCTCGCTGGGCTATAAGGCTGACGACGAGATAAATATCGTCCTCAAGGGAATGGCGATTCCTGCGTTTAATCCATATAGCCCTGGGGTGGCTGGCTATGACCCAAACTTCCGTTCTAGCATGGGTGAGTACAACCCTACGCGAGCAAAAGCGCTCCTGGATATGTACGGCTATATTGATCGTGATGGTGATGGTTACCGTGAAATGCCAGATGGTTCACCGTTTGTGTTGAAAACCAATTCGACGCCGATTGATCGCGATAAACAAATCGATGAAGTGTGGAAACGTTCCATGGACGCGATTGGCATCAAGATGGATGTACGCAAAGCGAAATGGCCAGATTTATTAAAAGAGTCCAACGCTGGAAAATTGATGGTGTGGTTTCTGGGCGGCAGTGCTACATCTCCAGATGCGAACACGTGGCTGCAAACTTTCTACGGGCCCAATGAAGGCTTCAAAGGCAATCGTTCCCGCTTCAAAAACAAGGAATACGATGCGCTTTTCGAGCGCGCTGAAACAATGCCTGATAGCCCTGAACGCACCAAGATTTATCAGCAGATGACAAGAATTCTCGCTACCTATGCGCCACAGCGTGTTAATGCACACAGACTGCTCGCGGATGCGTGGTATCCCTATGTGGTCGGCTTTCGCCGCCCGTTGGTGCAAGGACAAAACTGGTGGATGTTTGCTGATATTGATGTGCCCTTGATGAAGCAGTATGAAGCAAAACGATAGCAAAACGATAGCGCATGATGCATAGAATTTTGCGTCGGTTTGGTTGTATGAGCGCCTTCGGTTTGGCATTCGCGCTGACTTGTATTCCCGCATTCGCCGCTTCCACAAAAACCATCCGTCATGCGTTCCAGATTGCCGAAACCGAATTCGATCCCGCGCGCGTATCGGATCTTTATTCGAACACGATTAATGACGCGATTTTTGAGCCGTTATTGACATACGACTATCTCGCGCGCCCCGCGAAATTAAAGCCAAGCATGGCGGTGGCGATGC
>JANXWW010000155.1 GCA_025350945.1 Burkholderiales bacterium | reverse complement strand
AGGCAGGTGATGTTATTTCCACCGGCACACCAGAAGGCGTGGGTTTCGCGCGCACGCCGCCAGAATGGATGAAGCACGGCGATTTACTCGAAACCGAAATCGAAGGTATTGGTATCATGCGTAATCCCATCGGAACATATTAAAAATCCATGCTGCGTTATTTTTTTATTGCATCGTTATTAGGGCTGTCACTGCTGTTAGGCTTAGGCCGCGTCGCACATGCACAGTCACGCGTGGATGCCAACCATCCGTTCGAGCTGGTGTTGATTGATGCCGCAAGCGAAAAACAGCTCGGCGGTTTTCCGGTGGATCGCAAGTTAGTCGCCCAGGCTGTCACCGCGTTAAAAACTGCCGGTGCGAAAGGCGTGGTGCTCAAATTTTTCTACGATCAGCCAGCGAAATTACCGGAGAGCGACAAAGCGCTAGCAGACGCCATCAGCAGCACCAAAACACTTTTGCAGGCGCGCATTGATGAAGCAGAGTTCGGCTCTAACCCACTGCCCTCACGATTCGCCATGGCCACGGATAAGGCAGAAGGCAATCTAAAGACCTCGCTGACCGGGGACAACGGCTGGATTCCCATGCCGCAATTCGCCAACGCCGCGCACGACATCGGCTTCGTTGATATTCAAACGCCAGAGCATGTGCCGATGATCGAAAGCTATAAAAACACACCGGTGAATTCACTCACATTAGCCGCGCTGGAATTGGCCACCGATGAAACCGGTCATATTGAAAATGGCGCAAGGCTCACATTAGGATCGAAATCGGTGGCGTTAACAACCGATAACCAGGTCGCATTAAAACTGAATACGAATGAAAAGCTGGATTACACGAGCTTCAGTGACGTGCTTGAAACAAACTCCGCCGTTACATCACGCTTTCGCGGCAAAGTCGTGGTGATTGCCTACGACGGCGTAAAGGCGGAAATCATCGAGACCAGCGCAGGCTCGATCAAGGAGCATCGGCTGTTTTATATGGGATTGCTGGATGTTTGGCGGCAGTTGAAGTGATTATCTATTAAAGTATGGTCCGACTTAAAAGATGCTTTGAGATTTATGCCAACTAATGTTTTTCAATCCATTTAAGCGGGGGAACAATGAAAAAAATTATTTTGATGCTTGCGTTTTTTTCGATATTGTTAGCTGGGTGTATTACAAATCCAAGAATCTCTAGAGACCTTACATCCGGTCAAATCGGCTGCTCGCCTGGGGATATTGAGATTCGTGACGAGACGGCCGGCATTGGCGGAACCCATACGTGGACGGCTATATGCAAAGGAAAGCAGTACGTTTGCAACTACCACACCACCACTGGCTCCAAATGTACCGAGAAACAATGAGATGTTAAACGGAATTTTTCTGGCCTAGCTATTGCACAACAGTGTTTGCTCATAGGCGAGAACATTTTCAGCATAATCCGCTAATCCCATTCACGCCATAACTTGCGTTCTTCACGCGCTAAATCAAACCAACACCCCCTGCTCCCGCCGAGATTTGCCCAGCACCCACGCACCCGCCGGCCCCAGCGCCGCAAACCCCAAGCCCACCAGCGCCAGCCACGCCCACGGTGATGGTATTTGCATCAGCGCGTAGGCGGCACCCGACCAGCCAAACGCGCAAAAGCTTTCGACCGTGTTGATGAGCATGCTGCCTTGTGCGCGCTTTTTCATATTTTTTCGGTCTCCTGCGCGCGGATACCAGATTTGAATCATGCCGGCGCTGACGGTGCTGCCCGCCAAACAAAATAAAAATACGGTGGCCCACCATAAATTTTTCGTCAGCAGAAAAAATAAAATCGGCGAAACCATTATCCATACCGGAATCAGCGCGGCGAGCACTTTGAGCCATCGGATGCGGGTGAGGCTTACAGGCGCTGTGCCGATTAATTCCGGCGCGTCTTCGGCAGCAACGGTAATCCAGGCAAAGCTGCCCGCTAGTGTGGCTGCTAGTAAAATTGCGCCGGGCACGACATAACTTACCGCTTCGGAATTTCGAAACACCAAAAACACGACAGGCAACAAATAAAGCATTTGCAAAAATGTTTGTGCGATGAGCTGCGGATCGCGCCAAATCAGTCGCCACTCTTTCTTGAGCACGATGCCGATAAATCCGCCGCGCGTGTTTTGAAAACGCACTTCTGGCGCACTCGATGGATTCACCTTATTCGCGCTTCCCGTTACCGACTCTTGCGTGCCTGATAAAAATCGTTTGTAGGTGAGATTAACGACCAGAAAAAATCCGCCCACGCCCAATGTCACCACTGTGAGCAGCGCAATCGGCTCGCCCGTAAACGCACGAAACGGGAACCACACCATGCTATCGGGCGCCAGCACGCCACCGGGCTCGGCCGCGTCCTTCATCAGTGCCGCAATTTGATCGCGCGTCTGGTGCTCTAACATGTTCTGCACCTGACTCAGCATAAACATAACGGCCCCCACCACCGCGCCGAACAACTGCGCCACCACCCGCGCCCGGCGCGCACCGAGCAAGCGCACCAGCGTGAGTGTGAGCAACATGCCGACTGAGGCAACCAAAAGGCCGATAGAAATAATGGCAGGATATATCGCAAGCAAATTCGCGTGCCCCATAAACACGCCCACATGCGCAAACGGGGTAACCAACAGAAAATAAAGCATGACGCAGCTCACCGCAATGCCCATGCCGCGAACCGTAAAGACAGTGCGCGTATTAAGGGGCGAAGCCAGCAGCAAATCGAAATCACCGCGATCAAATAGCGCCGTCACCGACAGCATGATGGCCTGCGAAAACATCAGCGTGATAATCAACCATGTGAGCGCGCCAAAAATTATGATAACTTTTGGCGGCATCAAAACCGCATCATGCCCTTGCAGCAACAGCCATGCCGTCGCATGCAGCCCCAGCCAGATAAGGGCGCCGAAGATGCCGACGACCCATAACCGCGTACCGCTGACGGCACGCCATTGCAGGCGCACTTCATGGCGCAGCAGCCACGGCCACGTGCCGACTTTAAACACTGACTTCATGCGCCGTTGGCTGTCAGACCGAGGAACACATCCTCCAGCGTGGCACCTGCGATGGCACCGGGCTGCGAGGCCGCCAATGCGCGAAGCTCATCCAGACTGCCTTGCGCGATGATCCTGCCTTTTTGAATAATACTGATGCGCTCCGCAAGGCGCTCGGCCATTTCCAGAATATGTGTGGTGAGCACAATGGTGTTGCCTTTTTTCACGCGCTCAATCAGTAAATCTTTTACCTGCCGCGCGGCGGCGGCATCGAGACCCGTCAACGGCTCATCAAGAATCAATACGTGTGGATCGTGAATCAGCGCACCCGCCAGCGCCAATTTTTGCCGCATGCCGCGCGAAAAACCTTCGATCAATTCGTTGGTGTTGTTCCACAAATCGAGCCACTTCAAAAGCTCTTCTGCGCGCGGCGCGGCGGTGTCGCCATCAATGCTCCACAGTCCCGCCACGAACTCCAGATACTCAAGCGGCTTTAATTTTCCGTAGAGCAAAGGATCATCAGGCAAAAACGCGAGCAGGCGTTTTGCGGCAATGGCATCAGTGGCGATGTTGTGACCTAAAATCGCGGCGCTGCCTGCGTCAGCCTTGAGCAGCCCGGCAACAATGCGCAGCGTGGTCGTTTTACCCGCGCCATTGGGCCCCAGCAGCGCATGGAATTCACCTTGCGGGATCGTAAGATCAAGATTATCGACGGCGTATTTGCCGCCGAAATGTTTGATGAGTCCTTTGATTTCCAGCGCAGGTGAGATTATTCGTGCCGCAGTTTGATGATCCATATAAACAATATTTTCACGCGAGTTCGTTGAAGTAGGCGTAATTCTCCGTCAAGCATAACCCACGCCGCCATTCAACTGGCTTGTCACCGTAGGTAAACGCGATGCGATCCACGCATAGCAGCGGTGTGCCTTTCGTGACGCGCAATGTTTTCGCCGTAAACGCATCGGCGGCCACCGCGCGAATCCGCTCATCGGCACGGATCATGCGAAAGCCATACGTGGTCTCAAAAAAACTATAGAGCGAGCCTTTTTTCCCATCCCCTGAGCCCTCCAGCTTCTCAAGACTCAGCAGGGGAAACTTTGCAGATGGCACGACCACCTCATCAAGTATCACGGGCTTGGCAGAAAACAACAGCACGCGATGAATCGAGGTGACTGGCGCACCTGCTTTCAACTCCAGCGCACGGGCGACTTCGGACGTCGCCTTGCCGCGCTTCACATCCAGAAAAATACTGGTCGGATAAACCATCGCGCCCACGTTTGGCGTGATGCGCAGGAAGCGATATTGGTGATTGGGCTCAGTATGGGTGGCGACATAGGTGCCCTTGCCCTGACGGCGGATGAGAATATTTTCTGCAGCGAGTGCATCAATTGCTTTACGCACCGTGCCCTGACTGACGCGGAATCGCGCGGCCAGTTCCATCTCGGACGGGATCGCCTCACCCGGCTGCCACTCGCCCGCCACTAGGCTTTGCGTGAGCAAAATCTTGATTTGATCGTAGAGCGGACGAAAGCTGGGGGCGGCGCGACCGGCAGAATCAGCGGCGATGGCGGCGGCGGAGTGTGCTAAGTTCAGTGAGGCAGGCATGGAAGACTTTGGTTTCAAAAATGGGTGAATGACGCGCACTATATGCACTATGTGCACTTTAAGAAATATTGCAGATGCTAGCACAGCGGAAAGAGAAACAAATCATATCCTATGTCTTATATAAGATATAAGTCTTGTTGACTTTATGCTGCACTGCACCGTACAATAAATTTAATGCAATCGACTCAGCAAAGACTCCCAAATCGCGCAAAGGTTTATAACCACGCCATGAATCCATTCCTACGCCCTCGCCGCTCGATGCTCTATGTCCCCGGCTGTTTTCAGCGTTTTTTGAACAAGGCGCGCACGCTTAGGGTCGATTCCGTTATTTTCGATCTGGGCGATTCGGTGTTGGTCGACAACAAGGAAATGTCGCGTAAACAAGTTGTTGAGGCGGTGCTATCGGGCGGCTTCGGACGGCGCGAACTGGTGGTGCGCGTGAATGATCTTGACTCCGCCTGGGGCATTGAGGACGTTAAAGCGGTCGCGAATATCGGCGCGGATGCAGTGCTATTTCCCAATATCGAATCGAAAGGGGATGTTCACGACGCACTCGATGTACTTGATGCCGCAGGTGGCGGGCACATGCCAATCATGGTGATGATTGAAAGCCCGATTGCGGTGCTGCGCGCGGAGGAAATTGCTGCCGCATCGAACCGAATCGCGTGCCTCATCATGGCAACGAGCGATCTCATCACGCAGCTTCATGGCCGCAAAACGCCAGATCGCATTCCGCTTCAATACTCGCTTTCACATGTGTTGCTGGCGGGCCGCGCCTATCAACGCGCGGTGATCGACGGCATCAGTATTGACATAAAAGATATGCATTCATTTGAAATGGCCTGTCGCCTCACGCGCGATTTGGGTTTCGACGGGAAATCCCTCGTGCATCCTAATCAACTCGCGTATTGCAACGATGCGTTCACGCCTAAATCAACGGAAATCAGCTACGCGCATGAAGTGATTGAGGCCATTGATCAAGCACATCGCGAAGGCCGCGGCACGATCATGTTAAACGGCCGGCTGGTCGAGCGACATCATGTGAGTGGTGCCAAGCGGATGCTGGCGCTGGCGGAAATGATCAAGGAACTGGAATCGGCGTGATTGCGCTTTTGCAGATGGCCTACGTCGCTCTTGCCACCACCCCCTCTCCCTCGAACCCTCCCCCGCGAGGGGGGAGGGAAGCTGCATGATGAGACCCACATCCGGCTATTTTTTTGAAGATTACACGTTAGGGCAGAAGTTTGTCCACGCCGTGCCACGCACAATTGTAAGCGGTGATACCGCGCTATACCAGGCGCTCATCGGCTCACGCAATCCGCTCCATTGCGGCACACCATTTGCGCAAGCAATGGGCTACCGTGAAATGCCGGTGGACGATTTGCTGGTGTTTCATATCGCCTTCGGCAAGACAGTTCCTGATATTTCCTACAACGCTGTCGCCAATTTAGGCTATGCCGAATGCCGCTTTGTGCAACCCGTTTATATCGGCGACACGTTGCGCGCGGAAACCGAAATCATCGGACTAAAACCAAATAGCAGCGGCAAAACCGGCGTGCTTTACGTGCGATCAAATTGCTTTAACCAGCGCGATGAGTTAGTGCTGACATGG
>JANXWW010000073.1 GCA_025350945.1 Burkholderiales bacterium | reverse complement strand
GTAAAAAATAATTTCATCAACAACATTCGCAGCAAGCAATGATGCGTTTAATTTCGCACCGGTTTCCACCATGATGTGATTGATGCCACCGCGATAGTTGGCGAGCGCTTGCATCATCGCGACGAGATCGGTTTTACCTTTTACGGTTTCAATCGGCGCGCGCATAACATCCACACCACGCGCAATCAACTCTGCCGCGCGCGCATCAGCACCTGTGGCAGTCACGATCAAACTATTGCCACCGCGCAGCAATTGCATGTCGTCACGCACATCCAAGCGGCTATCGAGCAGAATACGCAGCGGCTGCCGAGGGGATGGCACATCGCGAACAGTGAGCGCAGGATCGTCCGCCAACGCAGTGCCAATACCCGTCATCACGGCGCAAACTTTTGAGCGCAGCAGATGCACGTCGCGACGAGATTCTGCACTGGTGATCCATTTTGACTCACCGTTGGCCAGTGCGGTTTTACCATCGATACTCGCGGCGACTTTCAGCGTGACCCACGGGCGCTTCAGCGATACGCGGGCGAGGAAAGCTTTTAATTGCTCGCGAACTTCAACCTCCATCAGCCCGACATGAAGCAAAATATTGGCTTGCCGCAAACGTTCATGGCCTTGACCATCCACGCCTTCGAACGGGTCATGCAAGGCCGACACCACCCGCTTAACCTTGGCCGCAATCAGCAAATCAGCGCACGCCGGACCGCGTGATTTTGCGTGCGGCGCGCAGGGCTCCAGCGTGGAATAAATGGTCGCGCCTGCCGGCGATTCGTGGCACGCATCAAGTGCTACCGCCTCTGCGTGCGGGCGGCCACCGGCTTGTGTGAAGCCTTCACCGATGATACGGCCCTGCTTTACGATCACGCATCCGACATGTGGATTCGGCGTTGCAATGCCACGGCCTTGCTCGGCCAGTTGAATCGCACGCGCCATCATGGCGTAATCGGCTGCACTAAACATTTTCAACACTAATTCTTTTGCACTTCGCGAATCGCGGTTTTAAATTCTTCAGCATCCGAGAAACTGCGATAGACCGAGGCAAATCTTACATAACCCACTTCGTCGAGTAGCTTTAATTCCGCCATCACCATTTCGCCGACCTTGCGCGATGGCAATTCACGCTTGGCTTCGTTCAATAAGGTCTGCTCGATCCGATCCATCGCGCTTGCCACATTCTCCTCGCTCACCGGTCGCTTGTGCCGCGCGCGATGAAAACTGGTTTCCAGTTTTTTGCGCGAAAAATCTTCGCGCTGACCATTCAATTTTACGATAGTCGGCATCCGCAATTCAGCCGTTTCATAAGTGGTGAAGCGCTTATGGCAGACCGTGCAACGCCTGCGACGCCTCACCACATCGCCCTCCTCGCCCACGCGCGAATCGATTACTTGCGTTTCTTGCGCGCTACAGAAAGGGCATTTCATTTTTTGGTAAAAACGTTCTAGCCGTAGACCGGAAATTTTTTCGTTAGTGCTGAAACCTTCGCGCGCACCGCAGAAATATTCGCATCATCGCGCGGATTATCGAGCACATCCGCAATTAAATTCGCCGTCATTTCTGCTTCGGGTTCCTTGAAGCCACGTGTGGTCATTGCCGGTGAGCCGAGCCTGACACCACTGGTGACGAACGGCTTTTCCGGATCTTTCGGGATCGCGTTTTTATTCACCGTAATGTGCGCCTGACCGAGCACCGCTTCGGCCTCCTTGCCGGTAATTTTCTTTGCCTGCAAATCAACCAGCATCAGATGCGATTCAGTACGATTCGAGACAATTCTAAGTCCGCGCTGCATCAGGGTTTTCGCCATCACGTCGGCGTTTTTGATGACTTGTTGCTGATAGGTTTTGAAATCCGGTTGCAATGCTTCATGAAACGCCACCGCCTTAGCCGCAATCACATGCATCAGCGGGCCACCTTGAATACCCGGAAAAATCGCGGAGTTGATGATTTTTTCATGCTGCGATTTCATCAAAATAATACCGCCGCGCGGCCCGCGCAGGCCTTTGTGCGTCGTTGTCGTCACCACATCGGCATGCGGTACCGGATTCGGATAAACGCCACCTGCAATCAGGCCGGAATAATGCGCCATGTCCACCATGAAATACGCGCCCACATCCTTGGCGATTTTTGCAAAACGTTCAAAATCGATGCGCAAGGAATACGCCGATGCACCGGCCAGAATCAGCTTTGGTTTGTGCTCATGTGCCAAACGCTCCACCTGAACGTAATCGATTTCTTCGTTTGCGTTGAGCCCATACGAGACCGGTTTGAACCATTTGCCGGACATATTGAGCGGCATGCCGTGCGTCAGATGACCGCCTTCGGCGAGGCTCATGCCAAGAAAGGTATCGCCCGGATTCAGCAGCGCAAAAAACGCGGCCTGATTCGCCTGCGAGCCGCTATTGGGCTGCACGTTTGCCGCCTCCGCACCGAACAATTTTTTCACGCGCTCAATGGCGAGGGATTCCGCAATGTCAACAAACTCGCAGCCACCGTAATAACGTTTGCCGGGATAACCTTCCGCGTATTTATTCGTGAGCTGACTGCCCTGCGCTTCCATCACCGCCGGGCTGGTGTAATTCTCAGATGCAATTAATTCAATATGCTCCTCTTGGCGCTGATACTCCTTTTGCATCATCGCGAAAATTTCGGGATCGGTTTTTTCAATCGTATTGGAACGGGGAAACATGCATTGCCTCGGTTGAGAGAACATGTTTGCTATAAGTGCAATAGCCGACATGTTGCGGTTGGGAAGTGCGACGATTTTATCACGCGGCCTATATTGCTACGAAGGACTGCGCTTCGCTCGCGACAGCACCAAGTGCTAGAGTGCTGAATGACGCAAACCATTTGATTATAGATTGTAAACTCTAGCATTGGCGGGCATTTCCACAATCTTTTATCTCAAACGCCGCCACCGTATTAGCCTTTTCGTTTTACGCATCAAAATATCGGGCGCACGATGATGATGATGTCGTAACAACATCGAGCGAAACGTGATGTACTTCGCTTCTTAGCGCGTTGCAATCGCAGTATCGTGTACTGGATGTGTTGATAGTGCCTGCATCCCTCAATCAGGGGGTGGGCGGTATCAAACGGCTTGCGGCAGTCATAGCATTTGTAGTGCCTGCATCCCTCAATCAGGGGGTGGGCGGTATCCGTAATGAACCGTATATTTTGGGTGTTACAGCATTCATATTTTGTTGCATCGCGTAAAATTATAATATTTGCATAATTAAAAACTTGCAGTGCCAGTTGTGTTGCGGAATATTTTCTTGTGAAGATATTAACGCTTAAAAAATTTTAAAAACAGGTTGCATAAAATGTCCTCTCACGAAACTGACGATCCACGTCGTCGCACACTAATCCAGGCATTGTCATTGGGCGTGTTTGCTAGCGGCCTGCCGGTGGGCGATGCGTTGGCACAGAGCATTTTTGGCAGCCGCCCAGCGAAACTTCCGCCTACCCAATCAATTTATCGTTTGCAGGGTGCGGCGACGGTAAATGAAAAAGAGGCGAATCTGCAAACCCGCATCAATCCAGGCGATACCGTGAAGACGGCGAAAGACAGTGAAATCATTTTTGTGGTCAACAGTAACGCGATGGTGGTGCGTGGTGGCAGCACGGTGGTCATTGAGAAAGAAGAAAAATCATCCTCGCTGATTATTTCGGGGCTTCGCCTACTGACCGGCGCATTACTGTCGGTGTCACGCAATACGCCAATGAGAGTGAACACGCGAAACGCCACGATTGGTATTCGCGGCACGGGCTTTTACATCGAAGCTGAACCGGAGCAAACCTATTTTTGTACTTGCTATGGCGTGACCACGGTTGAATCAACGGCCGATCCTGAAAGCCGCGAAACCGTTGCGGCGACCCATCACGACCGCCCCATTTACGTTGTCAACGACGGCGGACGCGGCAAGAATATTCGCAACGCACCATTCGTCAATCACACTGATCAGGAACTGGGTTTGATTGAAACCCTAGTGGGACGCTCGCCCCCGTTTATTTTTCCGAAAGATACTTACACTGCGCCCCGACGGACGTATTGAACGCATGTGTTGAATGCTCGCATTGATTATTCGGCATCGTAAGCGCAGTGTGGTCGGGATGGTTTCATCTGCCCAACATGAGCATCAATCGGATTACTGATGTTGGGCTTGATTAAACCAGCTCAACCACACTGCGCTTCAATGACAGTATCTACCGCGCTGCTCTTGCGACACATCTGTTGATATGCAAATTCCTTATAGTTAATTGGAACAACGGATGGATTGTTATCTGCAGCCGCCCCAACAATTTGTGGCAATCTTCGTGCCGTTTGAGTCGAGCCAATTTATCTTTCCGCGCGTTTCCTCAATCCAGTAGTTACGAACTGAAGTTGTGATTCGGACAGCGCGGCTCCCATGTACAGCGGTACTCTCAACAAATATGGGCATGTGAGATTTACCACTCTTATCCAAAATATTGCGCATCTTTGTGATCGGCGATTTCTCCAGTGTCTGGATATCTTCGGAATCAACAGTTCCATA
>JANXWW010000037.1 GCA_025350945.1 Burkholderiales bacterium | reverse complement strand
AATGGCCTCAAATATTTTGAAAAACCGCCGCTGCAATATTGGGCCACTGCAATCAGCTTTAAATTATTCGGGGAAGGCGAATTTACTGCGCGCCTGTACACCGCACTTTGCGGGCTTGGCTGCGTTCTGTTGATGGCGTATTTGGGCTGGAAAGTATTTGATACCGAGACCGGTTTCTTAAGCGCGTTGGTGCTGCTTTCTGCACCCTATTTTGCGGGCATGAGCAAAGTGGTCACGCTCGATATGGGCTTGACGTTCTGGATGACGCTCACCATCGCAAGCTTTATGCTTGCGCAGGTATCGGCTGATGCAAAGTCGCGCCGACATTGGCTCTGGCTGGCGTGGGCAGGCATGGCAGGCGCGGTGCTTTCCAAGGGTTTAATCGGTATCGTTTTTCCGGGGGCCACACTATTTTTGTATTGCGTGGTGCAGCGCAATTTCCGGCTGCTGTTCAAACTTGAATGGTTGGTCGGACTCGTTATTTTTTTTGGGCTGGCAGCACCCTGGTTTGTGCTGGTATCCGTGCAAAATCCGGAGTTCCCAGAATTCTTTTTTATCCATGAGCATTTTCAGCGCTTCCTCACCACCACGCATCGCCGCGAACAAGCATGGTGGTTCTTTCTGCCGATTTTATTCGGGGGATTTTTGCCTTGGGCCGTGGCGCTGCTTCCTGCGATGTGGTCGGGTTGGCAACGGCCGGGACAGCTCGCAAGCAGCACCACCATTTCTAATAGCAACGTATTCCGGCCGTTGCGATTTGTGCTGATTTACAGTGCGTTTATTTTTCTGTTTTTTTCGCGCTCCGGCTCAAAGCTCACCGCTTATATCCTGCCGTTTTTTCCGGTGATGGCACTGGTCATCGGTGCCTATATTCGCCACGCTGATCCCAAACGTCTCGCGTGGCTGGTGCTGCCGGTATTTCCATTTGCATTGTGGGGAATTTATGCCGCATGGCAAGCGCCCATGAAACGCGCCAGCAACGATTTCAGCCGCCCGCTTTATGACGAATTGAGTATATGGGTGATGATTGCAGCAGGGGCAATCGCGGCGGGTGCCTTGCTCTCATTTTTCCTGTTTCGCATGCATCGTAAATGGACCGCAGTGTTGGCTCTTTCCATCGCCGTGATGGCAGGAATTGAATTTATCGAAAACGGCTACGAGCGCATTTCGCCACTGCAATCCGGCTATGGGCTGGCGCAATCGATTTTGAAACACGTGACGCCCGAAACTCGGCTTTACGCTGTAAAAAACTACGATCAATCCGCGCCTTTCTATTTGAAACGCACGCTGACATTGGTCGAATATGTGGATGAATTCGAAATGGGGCAAAAGCGCGAGCCTGAAAAATTTATCGCGAACTTGAACGATTTTCCAGCAGCATGGAACGCACCGGGCGCTGCCATCGCTATAATTCAACCTAATGCGATAGGCGAGATGAAAGCGTTAGGTCTCGACTTCGATATCATTCATCAAGATCCGCGCCGTGCAGCGATCAAAAAGAAATAGTCAAACGTGAATCTAGTCAGCTTTTCCTTAATCCTTACCGGTGTGTTGCTCAATGCCGCAGCACAATTGCTGCTCAAGGCGGGCGTAACGCGCGTGGGTGAATTTCAATTCACCATCGATAACGCTGTACCGATGGGATTCAAACTGCTCACACAATTACCGATCATTGCGGGCCTCGCCTGCTACGGCATTAGCGTAGTGGTATGGATCATGGCGCTCTCACGCGTGCCCGTGAGTGTGGCTTACCCGATGCTATCAATTGGTTATATCGTCAATGCGTTCGCGGCCTACTGGCTATTTGGTGAATCGCTTAACGCGCAAAAACTGATCGGCATTGGCGTCATTGTGGTTGGTGTATACCTTGTTGCACGATCCGCCTCCTGATATGAATTACATTAAATTCGCCGGGCCCATTATTGATGATGCGATGGCGGAAGCTGTCAAACAAACATTGCTATCTGGATGGTTGACGAGTGGGCCACGCGTGGCCGAATTTGAAGCCGCATTATCGGCGTATCACGGTGGCCGCCCTACTCGCGTTTTTACCTCTGCCACGGCCGCGATGGAAGTCGCATTTGAAGTGTGCGGAATTGGCGCGGGTGATGAAGTCATCACATCTGCCATGACATTTTTTTCGGTCGGCAATATGATCGAAAAAGTGGGTGCTAAAACCATATTCGTCGACTGCGATTTGAACACGCGCAATATCAATCTTAACCAAGTTGAGCGCGCCATTACGCCAAAAACAAAAGCAATTGTGCCGACTCATTTTTCGGGCTTGCCATGCGACATGGATCGCTTGTATGCAATTGCTCAAAAACATAAATTACGCGTGATTGAAGACGCAGCACTGGCAATAGGCTCCACGTGGAAAGGTACACCGGAAAACGCACGGCATAGCTCGCGGATAGGCGCGTTTGGCGATATCGCCACCTTCAGTTTTCACCCGAATAAAAACATGACCACCATTGAAGGCGGTGCGGCAATTTTCGCTGATGAAGCCGAGGCCAAGCGCGCTGAAGTGCATCGTTTTCACGGCATTAGTCGGCTGCCGGATGGCACGCGCGACGTTACCGTAGCAGGCGGTAAATTTAATATGAGCGATGTGTCAGCGCGATTGGGCCTGGGTCAACTGGCACACCTTGATGCATGGTGCGCGTATCGCCAAAAGTTGGCTGCGCTTTATTTCACGCTGCTGGAACCAGTTGCAGAATCGTTGGGGCTTGATCTTCCCGCGCGCGCCCACGCGGGTGAAGAAACGGGGCATAGCTGGAATATGTTTTGTGTGCTGCTGCCGCTTTCGCGAATGACCATCTCGCGCAAACAATTTATTGAAGCCATGCATAAAGAAAATATTGGCATCGGCATTTCCTATGAGGCGATGCACTTGACCACATTGTTCAAAGCCCGTGGGCATCAAGAAGGCGAGTTCCCGAATGCCGAACGCATTTCGCGCGAGATCATCACACTGCCATTGCATGCCGACGTGACGCTGGCGGATGTCGAACGCGTATGCGCCACCGTGGTGCGGCTGCTGCGTGAGAATGATAAACACAAAGTATGAGCACCACCATGCCTGCCATTACTTTATCTGTCGTCATCCCTGTTTACAACGAAGAGCTGGGCCTCGCGCAATTGTTCTCGCGCTTGTATCCCGCGCTCGACAGGTTAAGAATTTCCTACGAAATTATTTTTATCAATGATGGCTCGTCGGATCGTTCAGCCGCGCTATTGCGTGAACAATTTCAAGCGCGGCCTGACGTTACGCGCGTGATCCTGTTCAAAGGCAACTATGGTCAGCATATGGCGATCATGGCCGGTTTTGAGCACTGCCGAGGCGAGCGCATTGTCACGCTCGATGCGGATTTGCAAAATCCACCGGAAGAAATTGGCAACCTGCTGATCGCAATGGATGAAGGCCATGATTATGTCGGCACGATTCGCAAACTGCGTCAGGATTCGCTGTGGCGGCGTGTGGCATCCCGCGCGATGAACAAAACGCGTGAACGCATTACCCATATCAAAATGACCGATCAAGGTTGCATGCTGCGCGCATACAGCCGCAGCATCGTACAAGCAATCAACCAGACGCGTGATATCAGCACTTATATTCCGGCACTCGCCTATTCGTTTGCGCATCGTCCGGTTGAGATTGAAGTCGCACATGAAGAGCGCTTTGCAGGTGAATCCAAATATTCCTTGTACAGCCTGATTAAACTGAACTTTGATTTGATGACCGGCTTCTCCACTGCGCCGCTGCAAATTTTTTCATTTATAGGCATTGCCATCTCGATACTGTCGCTTGTCTTTGTGGCGTTCTTGGCGATTCGCCGTTTAATCGTCGGGCCGGAAGCAGAAGGCCTATTCACCTTATTCGGTATCGCGTTTTTCCTGATCGGCATCACCTTGTTTGGCATTGGCTTGCTGGGTGAATATGTGGGGCGCATTTATGAACAAGTGCGTTTGCGGCCGCGATTCATGATTGAAGCGGTGCTGGAAAAACAAGAAGCTATTGAGGGCAATCCAGAGTGACGCGTGCTCTCGTCTTCGCCTATCACAACGTTGGCTATCGCTGTTTGCAAGTATTGCTTGCGCACGGTGTAGAAATCGTTGCGGTCATTACTCACGACAACAATCCCACCGAAAATATCTGGTTTGAGAGCGTTGAAAAACTGGCCGGGTTGCATCGTATTCCGGTGATGAAGCCGGAAGATCCGAATACGCCAGAATTTATCTTTTCCATCGCGGCGCTCAACGCTGATTTTCTGTTTTCGTTTTACTATCGTCTGATGTTAACGCCCGCACTACTGGCCGCAGCGTCGCGAGGTGCATTCAATATGCACGGCTCGCTCTTGCCCAAATATCGCGGGCGTGTGCCGATCAATTGGGCGATCATCAAAGGTGAAACCGAAACCGGTGCCACCCTGCACGAAATGGTCGAAAAGCCAGACGCAGGGCGCATTGTCGATCAAACCGCTGTGCCGATTTTGCCGAACGA
>JANXWW010000375.1 GCA_025350945.1 Burkholderiales bacterium | reverse complement strand
CCATTGGTAGTGATAATGCGCGAGCGGCCCCGCCGCAGGCTGACGCGATTTCGCTATCGCGCCGGTGAACCAATCAAGCTGCGCAATCGGCACGCCGAGCCAATGCGCTAAATCGCCACAGGTGGCGAGTTTGGGCAAACGATGTTTACTCAAGGCCCTGTTTAAAGCCATCGGGCGCGGGCGCATATCGGGTGACACCAAAAAATAATGGCGGATCAAAACCGACTTCGCGGCCGTTGCCCACGCATTGCCAAAACTCGTGTTGTTCGCGATCCAGTGTGCAAGGGCTAAGCGAGAAGTGATCTTTAAACTGCGACCATAGCGAAGCTTAATTTTCCCTACTAGGCGTGATAACCACGGTGCCTGCTTCGCGTTGTCCACGCCAATCGCCAGCAAGCCGCGCGCAAGGATTGCATCCGCATCCAGCGGCCCTGCTAAAAACGAATCGGCCAAACAAATTGCGACGGCGTTTTTGGGTGTCATTGGATTATTCGAATGAGTGCGACCACATGCCCCAACCAGACTGGTGAAGCATGATCATGATAGCGGCCTGCTGCTAGGAAGATCATGCAACGAAATGTCAATTAACAATAATGCCTCGGGGTAACCCCGAAGAGGCCGTGCGCAAAAAACGTAACTCACGAACGTGCCAACTTGGAGCATGCAGCCGCATCTGAATAATAGTGGATTCGCTGCAGTGCTGTCGACGAAAGTGGTGTCAACACAGAATCTAGAATTGGACTTGCCCTAACGCTAACCCTAACGCTAACCCTAACGCTAACCCTGACGCTAACCTAACCCGAATTTCGTAAGCCCGCTGCCAATCCGTTAATCGTCAAATGAATCGCGCGTTTGGTGCGCTCAGCCGTATCGCCTGCGCGGAAGCGGCGTAGCAAGGTGATCTGGTGATGATTCAGCGGATCGAGATAGGGCATGCGGCGCTTGATCGATTCGGCAAGTGCGGGTGAATCGGCGAGCAGGGTTTCGTCGCCCGTGATGAGCCTGATCGCGTCGAGTGTGCGCTGATACTCGTTGCTGATTTCGCCGAATATTTTTGTGCGCAGTTTTTCGTCAATGACTAATTCTGCATAGCGCGAGGCAATCGATAAATCGGTTTTGGTGAGCACCATTTCCATGTTCGATAGTAAGGCCGCAAAAAACGGCCAATCGCGCGCCATCGCTTTCAGCTTTTCGATGCGCTCAACACGTTCAACACGGTCAGCGTGATGTAAATATTCGCTCACCGCATAACCGAATCCGTACCAGCCGGGAATAGCCAGACGACATTGGCTCCAGCTAAATACCCACGGAATCGCACGCAAATCTTCGACGCGATGAGAAGCCTTGCGTGACGCGGGGCGGCTGCCAATATTGAGTTCCGCGATTTCTGCAATCGGTGTGGCGGCGCGAAAATACTCCACAAAACCGGGCGTGCCGTAGACCAGTTTTTGATAACCTGAGAGTGCTAATTGTGAGAGCGAATCCATCACCGCATTAAATGCAACATCGGTTGCTTTCACCACTGGCACCGCAAAGGCTTTATGCAATGCGGCGGCGACCAGACCTTCAAGATTTTGTGATCCCAATTCGGGATCCGCATATTTTGCCGCGATGATTTCGCCTTGCTCGGTCAAGCGAAAGCCTTGATCGAGCGTGCCATCGGGCTGCGCCAAAATAGCCGCAAAGCTCGGCCCGCCGCCGCGTCCCACGCTGCCGCCGCGCCCATGAAAGAGGCGCATGGCGAGGCCATGCACGCGATGCAGCGCGGCTAATCGCTGCTGCGCGCAATAGAGTTCCCAATTGGCGGTGACGAAGCCGCCATCTTTATTGCTATCCGAATAGCCCAGCATGATCTCCTGCAAATCATTTTGCCCGCGTAATGCGGCCCGATAAATACTGTGACGGTAAGCGATGGTCATGATCGTGTCGGCGCGGCGCAAATCATCAATCGTTTCAAATAACGGCACGATGCGCACGCTAAGCATCGGCATTTCATTCTGCCCGCCAGGCGGGCGATACAAGCCAACTTCTTTCAACAGTAACGCCACTTCCAGCATATCGCTGAACGATTGCGCTTTTGAAATCACATATTGCTGAATCACTTTTGCGCCAAATAATTTATGCGCGTGCGCGGCCGCGCGCACAATCGCCAACTCAGATTGCGTTTGCTCGCTGTAGGTGATGAATGAAGTTGCCAGCGGGCGCGCATGTTCCAGTTCGCGCGTGAGTAGGGCCACGCGTGCGTCTTCATCAAGTGCCAGGTAATCCGCATGTGCCCCCGCCGTCTTCAGCAGCTCAGCCACGACAGTTTCATGCACATCGCTGTTCTGCCGCAAATCGAGCACCGCCAAATGGAATCCAAAGCCCGCCACACTCGCCTGCAAGTCGGCTAGCGCGCCATTGGCGAGCAAACCTGTGCCGTTATCACGCAGCGATGTTTCGATCACGTTAAGCTCTGCTGCGAATTCTTCCACGCTGGCATACGGTGCCAAATCCGCCTCGGGCGTGCGCGGTGATTCATAATGGGCGAGAGCTTTGGCGGTGGCATAGAGCCGCGCATAAACGCCCACCAAGGCCTGTCGATACGGTTCGTCATCGCGATACGGCGATGGATCAGCCGCATGTGCCGCCAGCGCTTTCAGGGCGTCACTCGTCTGCGTGAGCCGCTTGGACATGGAAAGCTCAGCGCCCAGTGAATGTACCGCGTTTAAATAATGTTCGAATGCGACCACGCTTTGTTTGGCCAGCGCCGCGTTCAAAACATCAGCGGTGACGAACGGATTGCCATCACGATCCCCACCAATCCAGGAGCCCATTTCCAGCACATTGCTGGAACTTGCGTTGCCAATCAGCCGACTGAGTTTGCGATTAATCTGCGGCACCACACTTAAAAACGTACGCCGATAAAACACCAGCGCATTATCAATTTCATCGACCACGCGCAGCCGCGTCAAGCGCAGCATCGCCGTTTGCCATAGCTGCAATACGCGGCCCTTCAAACGTGATTCGATATCGGCCAATTCATGCGCATCAATTTCGGACGCGCGCGCGGCCAGCAATTCACTCATCGCGCGTTCGGTATCCAAAATCACGCGCCGCTTGACTTCAGTCGGATGCGCGGTCAACACCGGCGCGACTTTCGCATGCGTAAGCCAGTGTGCGAGGCGCTCGGGCGTCGCCCCCGCATTGCGTGCGACTTCAAGCGCGGCGGCGATACTTTGGCTGCGATCTGTTTGATTCAATGCTGCCTGCAAGGCAAGCGCGCGATCTTCCGCAAGATTGGCGAACAATAAAAAATAACTGAAGGCGCGTACGATGGAGAGCGTTTCGTCCACCGATAAAGGATTTAATAAATCATCGAGTTTAGCGCGTGCAGCGGTTGCGGATGGATCGTCCGATGCACGACGAAA
>JANXWW010000358.1 GCA_025350945.1 Burkholderiales bacterium | reverse complement strand
CGGATACCGAAGAAGGAAGATTGATCGGTTACGCGGCTGCGGGTACCAAGCGGTGTAAGGTTACCGCCGTCAGCTTTTACTGATTCGAAGGTTGCATATGCACGGCCGTAAAGGGTTACAGGGTTAGACGTCTGCGCCATGGCGGCGAGCGGTGCCAGCGTAGCGCCAGCAACTGCAAGGGCGATTAATTTCTTCTTCATCACAAAATCTCCTTTGGGGGTTAAATTGAGGCTTTCTAGTTTTCAGAAACTACGAAACTGCATAAACCTCTTGAGGCAAAAGGTATCGCTGAATGCACGAATCGTAGTATGCAAACTACGTTCTTCGTATATCAATTCCGCGACTGCTCTGCACTGCCATCGAATCTGCTTGCTACCAGTGCAATCCTTTGACAACAAATACCATATTGCCAAATTTGCTGCCTTAGCTCAAGTAGCGATAGCTAAATTCGCCTTGTAAGCAGTTGGCTGTTGCTTTTGTGCAACAACCGATTTTGCTCGTATTTAGACTCAGATGTTAAAGTTTGCCGTCGAAAAGTGACAATAGTGCGGCACCTGGATCGGTTTTTTCCATGAGTGAACCACCAATAAGGTAAGTGTTTACTCCTGCTGAAAGCATTGCTTTTACTGCGCCTGATGAATTTATCCCGCTCTCAGTGATTAAAATACGCTCGCTTGGGATGTGGGCTTTGAGGCTTAGCGTAGTGGTAAGGTCAGTTACAAAGCGGGCCAAGTCGCGGTTATTGACGCCAATTAAGGGAGTCTTAAGCATGAGGGCTTGTTCAAGCTCGGCACGAGAGTGCGATTCGGCCAGCACGGCCAAACCCAGCGATTGAGCAAGCGCCTCAAATTCCTGGAAAAGCGTAATGTCCACCGCACCCATGATGAACAGCACCGCATCTGCGCCCATTGCGCGCGCTTCAACAATTTGGTACGCATCAACAATGAAGTCTTTGCGTATGACCGGTAATGTGCAAGCAGCGCGTGCTGCGGTCAAATCTTCAACGCTGCCTTGAAAATATTCACGATCCGTGAGCACAGACAGGCACGCCGCCCCATGCGTTTCATAACTTTTGGCAAATCTTGCCGGGGCAAAATCTGCCGATGTGCTGTCCAGACGTGCGCGAAAGACGCCCGCGCTTGGGCTGGCTTTTTTTATTTCAGCAATTACGGCGGGTAAGCCCGCATTGTGTTTTGCGCGAATTGCGCCAATGAAATCACGCAAGGGCGGTGCATCAGCCGCGCGTGCCTTAAGTTCCGCCAGCGGCAGTCGCGCTTTTGCTACGGCCACTTCCACGTATTTCGTCGCGAGTATTTTTTTGAGAATGTCTGACACGGTCGTGACGTTAATTTTTGATTGAAGCAGTGAATTTCACCAACTCATCCAGCTTGGCACGAGCCTTGCCGGACTCAATCATCTCGCGGGCTTTGGTCACCCCGCCCCACAAATCATTGGCGAGCCCTGCTACATAAATGGCCGCACCAGCATTCAGCGCAACAATATCCTTGGTCGGCCCAGGCTGGTTGTCCAGCACGGCTTTTAGCATGGCCATTGATGCCGCCTTGTCAGCCGCCTTCAAAGCATCAATGGGTGCCAAGTCCAAACCGAATTGCTTTGGCTCGATCTTGAATTCGGTCACAAAGCCATGCTTTAGCTCGGCGACAAATGTTGGCCCGGAAAGTGAGATCTCATCCAACCCATTTTCGCCATGCACGATCATTACGTGCTTCGAGCCGAGTTGCTTTAATACGCGTGCCTGAATACCGACCAGATCGGGATGGAACACGCCCATGACCTGATTCGGCGCACCAGCCGGATTCGTCAACGGTCCCAGAATATTCAGAATTGTGCGCATGCCCAATTCCTTGCGCACCGGTGCCGCATATTTCATCGCCGGATGATGATTCGGCGCGAACATAAAGCCTAGCCCAACCTGTTTGATCGATTCCGCCACCTGCACGGGCGTGAGATTCAAATTCACCCCTAAGGCTTCCAGCACATCGGCGCTACCGGAAAGTGAAGATACCGAACGTCCACCATGCTTGGCCACTTTGGCACCCGCTGCGGCCGCTACAAACGCGGCTGTAGTGGAAATATTAAACGTATGCGATTTATCACCACCTGTACCGCAGGTATCCACCAAATGCGCCGTATCATCCACTGCTACCTTGGTCGCAAACTCGCGCATCACCTGTGCGGCAGCCGCAATCTCGGACACACTTTCGGTCTTTACGTGCAAGCCCATCAAGATCGCCGAGAGCTGAACTGGTGTGACTTTCCCCTCCATAACTTGTCGAAATAAATCGACCATTTCATCGAAGAAAATTTCGCGTTTGTCGGATAGGCGATTAATGGCTTCTTGTGGGCTGAACATTATTTTTCTCGTTGGCAATTATTGTGTGCGGGTTAAAAAATTTTTCAGCAACGCGTGACCGTGCTCGGTCATGATCGATTCAGGATGAAACTGCACGCCCTCAATCGGCAGCGTTTTATGCCGCACGCCCATGATTTCACCGTCATCTGTCCACGCGGTAATTTCCAGACAATCCGGACACGATTCGCGCTCGATCACCAGTGAGTGATAGCGCGTCGCGCGATACGGTGAGGGCAGGCCCGCGAATACGCCCGCATTGGTGTGCGTGACCTGCGAAGTCTTGCCATGCATTAATGTTTTCGCATGAACAATTTTTCCACCGAACGCCTGGCCAATACTTTGATGGCCCAAACACACGCCGAGCAAAGGAATTTTTCCGGCAAATTTTTCAATCGTCGCCACCGATACGCCCGCCTCGCTGGGCGTACACGGTCCGGGCGAAATCACGATGCGTTGCGGTGCCAGCTTTTCAATTTCAGCCACCGTAATTTCATCGTTACGTTTTACCAAC
The DNA here is from genome assembly GCA_025350945.1 of Burkholderiales bacterium. GTDB lineage: Bacteria > Pseudomonadota > Gammaproteobacteria > Burkholderiales > Usitatibacteraceae > UKL13-2. The sequence goes on along the minus strand of JANXWW010000358.1, from coordinate 712 downwards.
ACATCCTCACCTAGCTCGCCCAAATATTGCACGAGGTTATAGGTAAAGCTATCGTAATTATCGATCATCAGTAGCATGATATTTTCCTATGCTGCTTGTTTCTGGCGCGTTGCATAAAACGAGCGAAACGCCGCAATCGCCGTATCAATTTGCGCGCGCAAAACATCCAGATGTGTCACCAGCCGTGTGTGCGGACTGATGAACGCGAGCATGCCTGCATCGCGCACATGCGCGCCTAGCGCTGCGCAATCTTCCGGCGGCACCTCGACAAATAAAATATTGGTCTGCGGTATCGCGACTTTAAGCGGCGCGATGGCATTTAATTGCCGCGCTAGGTAAGTCGCATTGTCATGATCCTCAGCGAGCCGCTCAACGTTATGTTCAAGCGCATACAAACCCGCCGCCGCGAGAATACCTGCTTGCCGCATGCCGCCGCCCAACATCTTGCGCCAGCGATGTCCGGCCTTGATGAAATCTTTCGATCCGCACAACACCGAGCCCGCCGGTGTGCCGAGGCCTTTTGACAAACAAATCGATACCGAATCAAAATGCGCGCAAATTTGTTTTACGCTGCGCTGCGTTTTTATCGCCGCATTGAATACTCGCGCACCATCCAGATGCGTGCTCAATCCCGCGCTGACGGCAAACGTACGAACCTCAGCCAGATACGATTCCGGAATCACCTTGCCGCCAATCGTATTTTCAATCGCGA
>JANXWW010000357.1 GCA_025350945.1 Burkholderiales bacterium | reverse complement strand
ATCATTTCATTCGTCGGTGTGAAATTGATTCGACGTGCGCGATCATCGCCGCGCGGGCCGAGTCCTTCCATCGAAAGCTCAAACCGTGCCGCTCCTTTGAATGCACCTTTTTCATCGACTGCAATGGACCAGATTTCGGGCTCGCGCACGCGACCGAAGTACAAACGTTTTTCTTTTCCCTGTTTGAAAAGATGCAGGCCAATTGCGTCAACATTGTCTTGTGTAAAAACCACTTTGCCGCTATCAGGATTAATCGCAAAAATGCGGCCAATTTCTTTGGTGCGACTGGAGCCTGAAATCGAACTCGCGTACAACAGCAACGTTTCGCAGTCATAGGCCACGCCAAGCGCGCCGTAAGGGTTTTGTTCACTCGGCGGCGCGGCGGCAGGCAAGGCCGCGAGCACACTCATCACGCCGGTAAAACTATCGACTTTCAACACGCGATTTTGCTCTGCCGGTTTGTTGTCGAACACGTTGATGCGTGGTGCGGGCACGGTGTAGATATTGCCGCGTCCGTCGTAATGAATCGCCGCGAGCCAGCCAAATTGCTGCCATGTTGGATGCTGCCAGGTGCGCGATTTATCGACACCATCAACGAGCACAAGGCCTTTGATAAATCGCTCGGATGTGGAGAAAAAAGCCTTGGATGAAAATTCTTTTTTCTTCTCAACGATAAATTTTGGATTGGTGCGGCAGCCGGTAACATCGCCGCGCGTTTGCGAAAATGCGAATGAGCAAGGGAGCAAAAGTATTGCCGCCATCGAAATGGTCGTCGCGATTCTCATTTCGTGACCGCCTGTTTATTTAAACCAAACGGCGTCATCATGGGCCCCGAAAAACAGGGAAACATTTTTGGTTCAACCAGACCATTTTCAATGACCGAATTCGCCCAGCAATATTCTTTGCCCTCACGATTGTCATTTTTCAGAACCGGCACGTACCACAGCACCAGCTTGCTGTTGGCGATTGATTCAGGCGGGTTATTAATAAATTTTTCCGGGCCTTGTTCGTGATTAGTGTTGCAGCACGGTCCCAATGTCGGCAAATCACTTGCGCCTTCGTCGCGATCAGCGGCCGTGCGCGTCACGTACACATACGGCGAATCGCCGCGACCGCCATCGCCGAATTGGCCTTTCGATGGCGTGATGTACATGCCGCGATCTGTGCTGCTGGTAAAACGATAGCGGTATCCATCCGTCGTTGTGGCGGTTTTTTCATCGGCTAATTGCCAACGTTCCTTCGCCCACGCGCTCCATGCTTTGCCATCCCATTCGCCAAAATTTCCGGCTTCACTAAACGCGATTCTGGTGACCGGCCGATAGGTGCCGTCGTTGCCACAGCCACGTCCCACACTCGCCGCCATCGGCCGGAAGCGGCCATCGTTGTAAAACTCGTTACGCTGAATGTAGTGGTAATTGCAGGGCGTGGGCCAGCCCTCGCTCCAGTAATGCTGCACCAGCGCGAAGCCGATATTTTTACCGTCTTTTGCGATTTCCTCCACGCGCGGCGGCTCGGCGGCGATCACGGCGGATTGGCTGAAATACGGGCAGCCCACCGCATCGCTGTAGCCAAACGCATCGGTGCGCGAATAGCTCACATGCCAATCCACCAATTTCACGCTGTCGAACACGGGCGCGCCGTTGAATTTTGCGTTGGCCACACGCAGGCCGTCCGAACTGGTTAGCATGTAATCGAACGCCCAGCCGTTACGCGCCAGTGAGGTTTCCTTCTCGCAAAACGTTTCGGTAATCACTTCGTTTTGCAAACGCGCTTCGGTTACCGCGCGAACCGGTGCCGCGGTACCGGCAGTTTTGCCCACTTCCGTCCAGCGCGTGCCGACGAGACGAAGATCGGTTAAATCAACAATCGCCCAAAGTGCGCGCCCACCTTGCACAAAAGTGGGGGCTACGCACAGGTGACGTGAGCGTTCGCAGCGCGTGCGGTTCAGTGAAGTTTTGGTGCTGGCCATGAGCGCTTTGTCGGTGCCGGGTTTGCCGCCGAGGGCTGCGGCCACCTCCGGCGCTTCGGTCGCAATTTCCAGCGCGAGTTTGGTCAGGTGTTCCGGAATATCCGGTTGCGTGCGTGGCAGCGTCGCCAGATTTACCACTTTTTTTGCTGCCGTATCGACGAACACCATAAATATCGAATTGGCCGCAAAGCCGTAAATTTCCACGCGGTAACACGTGCTGGTTTTGCAAGCGGCAATCGGCTCGGTAATGTCGCTGGGACGCAGTGGGTACACGCCAAACACTTCGACCAACAATGGACGATTGCCTGGCTGCCCGATGGTTAGCGATTTCACCCGCGAATCGGCGAGCGCAATCGTCTGTGCAATCGTTTGATTTTTGTCGAGTTTCCCCGACGATGAAGATAAAGGAATTAATGGCTCCGTAAGCTTCAACGTTGCCGCGATTTGCGCACGCCTCGCCTGAACAAGCGGCGTATCACGTGGAGGCTGTAGAGGTGCCAAGGTTGATGCGGCGTTAGCAGTTGCACACCATGCGTGGCTCGCCGTTGTTGCGAGTACGCAGGCGATCATAAGAGACCAAAAAAGGTGTTGAAAAAAGCGTTGAAAATGGTCGGGTAACATCATTTGGCAAGGTTTCGTTAAAAGGTAAAATTCGCGAAAAAAAGTGCTGCATAAAAAGAAAATATTATGTAACTAAACGCTGTAACTTGGCTTGCATCATTAAAGTTGTGTAAACAGAATCTAAAGTTGTCGGGAAAATTTATAGGCAATGATGAATACTCGCCAGTTTTCAAATCTGACGCAAAAGTTGCGATTACTGAATAACGATTGCATATTGCTGAGGTGTAAGCAAAAAAGCGGTAAAAAAGAGAAGCGTCAATCTTGTGTATAGTGCAATAAAAACTGATACGTAGATTGTACTGTTGAATACAAAAGGGTACTCAAATGAGAAAAGTCATAAGTCTAGGTAAATTGGGTGTGGCAGTGGCATTGTTGTTTATGTCGTCTTCCTTACTCGCGGCTATCACTGGTACGGTATTTCAAGACTATAACGGTAACGGCTTATTTGATACCGCAGGATCGGCAGGCGCAACGGCTTCTGATCGCGGGATTAGCGCAGTGACAGTGACTGCCTATGGTCTCGGCAACACCGTTTGCGGTACTGCAACTACCGCCACAACAGGAACAGTAGGGGCATATTCTTTGTCACTCACCGGCACTACCGGCAATTGCGCCGGGCCCACGTACCGTATTGAATTCTCGGGCTTGCCGACGAACTATGTGCCGGGCGGGCGCAGCAAAGGTTCGGTCGGCTCGGGTGTTGCTGATAACTCCTCCTCCTCTACTCAATTCGTAAGCGATGGCAACACCTTCGTTAATTTTGCGGTCAATATTCCTTGCGATTACTGCGAAAACAATCCGACCTTGGTCACGTCCCGTTTCGTCGGTAGCGGCGTTGATGATCTGACGGCTGCATTATCCTTTCCGTTCCTATCCGGTATTCCGGCGTCAGGGACTCCGGATGGCACCGTAGAATTTGTGCCAACCACAACGGGTCTGGCTTTTAACTCACAGAGCATAGGCTCGGTTTGGGGTTCCTCATTTGCCAAGCAAAAGCGGACGGTATTTTTTGCGGCATTCCAGAAGCGGCATACGGCGTACGCCAAAACAGCAGCAGATACGGTCGGGCTGAACGGATCGGGAAGAATTTATTACGCGCAGAAACCAACCACCGCGGCGGGCCCTGCCACCGTCACGACCCCCAATCTGCTTGTGGATTTGGAAGCGCTGTTCCCCGGAAGTTCCAAGCCTGGGGGTGACAATCATGATCCCGCAGCAGGATGGGACAGCGATGTGGTTGGGTTCGGTCGCGTAGGCCGAGTGGGTTTTGGCGATGTCGCTGTGTCGCGTGACGAAACAACACTTTATACGGTGAGCCTGCAGGATAAAAAAATCTATCGCGTGCCGCTGTCGAATCCAGTGTCACAAGTGACTTCGGCAGGTGCTGTGTCCAGCGTGGATATTCTCAGCCTGGCGAATGTACCAACGGGAGCAACAGGCTGCCCGAACGCGGCGTCGCTGATCCCCGGTGCAGTCAACGTAAATCGTTATAACGGTCAAATTTATTTCGGATTAACCTGCGTGGCGGCGGGCCCCGGTATTGTCGGACCGCCGGCGATTGCTGGGATCGATGATCCTTCGCTACTCAGATCGTTTGTTTATCGCTGGGATGGCGTCGCAGCGACTGCTACGCAAGTCGCAAATTTTCCACTGAATTACGCGCGGCAGTGTCTTGCGGGCAATGCGTGTTCAGCAACCAATTTTCCGACGGATGTAGCGGACTGGCTACCGTGGTCGGATAACACTGCCGATATTCGCACAGGCGGCATTTTTGGGCAAAGCAAGCGCCCGCAGCCATGGCTGATGAATATCGATTTTGATGAATCCGGCAATATGATTGTTGGCTTTGTAGATCGCGCCGGACACCAATTAGGTAATAACAATGGCGGTGCGAGCACCGGTGTGGTTGAGGGTGTATCGGGTGGCGATACGTTACGGCTCGCTGCTTCAACAACGACGCCTGGCACATGGAGTGCACCGCCCGCCGCAGAGTTTTATACGGGCGACAATTTCGGTACTGGCCATCAGGAAATTTCGCTCGGCGGTCTCGCGTACGTGCCCGGCACGAATCAAGTGGTGTCTGGTGCGTTCGATCCGGTCGATCCATTCAGTGGTAATTTTCGCTCCGGTGGTGTGATTTGGCTAGACAACACTACCGGTGCCAAAACGCGTCAGTACGAGATTTTTGGTGTTGATGCCACTGCAAGCTTTGGTAAGGCTGCCGGTATTGGCGATATTGAATTGCTATGCGATCCGGCTCCTACCGAAATCGGTAATCGCGTCTGGAATGACTTGAACGCGAATGGTATTCAGGACCCAAATGAGCCCCCGCTGGCAGGTGTTACCGTGCAGTTGGTCGATAAAGCGACGGGAACGGTGGTGGGAACTGCCACAACGGATGCCAATGGCGAATATTATTTCAATGCGTCAAATGTGCCGGATGGTGATGTCGCGAGCGCTGGCGCGCAACCTGGCATCAAGCCCAATACGGATTACATTATTCGCATTCCAAATGCGACAGGTGCTACGCCGCAAGTCGCATTAGTCAATCTCGCGCCAACAGTGGCGAACAGCAATGGGGATGGCATTGCGGGTTCTGGTGATGCCAGCAATGATCCCATTACCGATGTGCGGGACAGTGATGGCGTGGTGAGTGGTAACAACCTTGATATTGCCTACAACAGCGGTGCGGCCGGTAACAATAATCACGGTCTTGACGCCGGTTTCACGCCCTTATATTCGCTAGGCAACCGCGTCTGGTATGACACGAACAACGACGGCATATTGAACGGTGCGGAACAACCGATTGCCGGGGTCAAGGTTGAGCTCACTGATGGCACAGGCCAGAAGCTCTACCGCACGCCAGCGGGTGGCGTATCTACTGTAGCGGCCGCTAATACGGCCATCGAAGCCACCACTGATGCCAATGGCTATTATCGTTTCGACAACTTGATCAGCGCAACTTACGCGGTACGCGTAATGGCATCGAACTGGACACCTGCAACAGGCGTGCTCGCTGGTTACGCCAGCTCCACCGGTGCCGGTAATCCCGATGGCGCGACCGCAGTGAACAATACCGATAAAGGTATCGATAGCG
>JANXWW010000318.1 GCA_025350945.1 Burkholderiales bacterium | reverse complement strand
TATTCGTAATTCAGCTTCGTCAATGCTGTGGGTTAAAACAGCGAAGCGGGTGACAAGATTCAGATTCTGTTGTGCGGCAAAATCGATTGCCTGCATCGTGGAATTTTTTATGCCTTCCAGTTCACGCATGATTCGCGCGAGCGCGCCGCTTTCGCGCAGCACCGCAAACATCGCCGAGGGTGTCGCCGCCATCAGCCCGCGCGCCACTTCCTGCCACACACGTTCTGCCACCAGATGATCGACTTCGCCGCTTGCAACCATCGCGCGCATCAGCGCCATCGTCTCGTCGGCCACACGAAAACCGAGCGCCGCAAACCGCGCTGCGAATCGTGCCACGCGCAGAATTCGCACCGGGTCCTCAGAGAACGCTGCGCTCACATTTCGCAGCAATTTATTCTCTAAATCTTTTTTGCCGCCATAAGGATCGATGAGCGTGCCATCATCTTGTTTCGCCATCGCGTTGATGGTGAGGTCGCGGCGACGTAAATCCTCGACGAGCGTGACATCAGGCGCGGCATGAAATGCGAAACCCGTGTAGCCCGGCGCAGTCTTTCGCTCGGTGCGCGCCAGCGCATATTCTTCCTGCGTTTGCGGATGCAGGAACACCGGAAAATCCGCGCCCACCGCCTTGTAGCCCGCATCAATCATTTGTTGCGGCGTCGCGCCGACAACAACGTAATCGCGATCTTTCACCGCGATACCCAATAATTCATCGCGCACAGAACCGCCGACAGCGTAGATTTTCAAGGTGGCATCTCGTTTTCAAACCCCAGCATGGGCGGGTGTCACCAAGCAAAAATGCCTGAAACAGCTCGCCAATAAAGGGCTTTAAATATTGGGTACATCACCCAACGCGGGTGCATAGGGCTCATCGTCAGCAACAAATTCTGTTTCCAGCAGTGCTTCTTTTATCCATTTGGCAACGCCTGGTGCTGCCTTCACTGCCGCGCAATACGCGAGCGTATCGGCGGCGAGTGATGGCCGATAAGTCTGGAAACGCATCACCACCGGCGCGAACATCGCATCGGCTGCTGAAAATTCACCGTACAAAAATGGCGATGACGCTTTGCTGCCAAAGTTTGCGCGCGCTTCACGCCAGATCGTTTCAATCCTCGCAATGTTTTTTGCCACATCCGGTGTCATGCCAAGGCCCGCGTAATTAGCGCGAATATTCATCGGCATCGCTGTCCTCAATGCGCGAAAACCCGCATGCATTTCTGCCACCGCGCAGCGCGCGTGATTTCGCGCATGCGCATCGCGAGGCCAGATCGCATGTTGCGGAAATGCCTCGGCAATCGCCTCAAAAATCGCGGTTGATTCCCATGTGGACGATCCTTGCGGAGGGGCGCCATTCCACAGCACCGGCACCATCCGCGAGGGCGACCAAAGTGGCAATTTCTTATCCCATTCTGCGCTGTGAAATTTCAGCATCACCTCGTCAAACGGAATGCCAAATTCGGTCAGCAACACCCAGGGCCGCATGGACCACGACGAATAGTTTTTGTTGGCAATGACGAGTTTTAATGACATGGGTTTAAATGACATAAAGCTTCCTGAAAATTAAATATTTAACGACCCGCGTGATTACGAAGATGTTGATATTTTCCGCGGCCAGATTGTTCACGCATATAAGTTGACACCACCGTTTCCATCTCGCTCGCCGTACCAAAAATAGCGGGAAAAGGTATGGCTGAAATATTGGGCAAACTCATGGAGCGCACGTTGTCGCGCGTGATTAATTTTCCCGGCAAGTATTCAAACACTGTTGCCTGCAGCATGGATAAACCGCCACCCAAACCCATCACCAAGCGGAGCTTGCCGGTGAGCGAGATCACAAATTCAATGAGTTGTTGTAGCGTATAAACTTTCGGCCCCACCAGCGGATAGGTTTTACCAAATGTTTCTGATTGCGTCAGGCTTTCAACCATCGCGCGCGCGACATCCTCGACCCACACCGGCTGAAATTGCGCACTCGCCGAGCCCAACGGAATGAAGGGGAAAATTTTGACAAGGTTGGCAAACATGTTCAAAAACTTATCATGTTCGCCAAACACCACCGAGGGCTGAAATATTGTTATTTTTAATTCCGGATTTGCTTTTGCTACCGTGAGCACATTTGCCTCGCCGCGTCCGCGAGATTGCAGATACTTGCTCGGCCCATTCACGTTCGCATTGAGCGCGCTCATGTGAATGAGGCGCGGCACCTTAGTCGTGGCGC
>JANXWW010000345.1 GCA_025350945.1 Burkholderiales bacterium | reverse complement strand
ATGGCGTTAGTCGAAGGCAATTGCGATTTGCTGATGTGCTACCACCATCCGGAGCAACCGATCAAACTCGACAGCAAACGTTACGCAATGATCCCGCTGGGCAAAGAGCGCTTTCGCCCCTATGCAAAGGCGCAACGCAATGGCTTAGCGCTGTACACACTGCCCGGCACGCGCGCCGAGCCATTGCCCTACCTCGCTTATTCACACAATGCGTTTCTGGGTCATATGGTCGAAATCATTCTGGAAGCAGCGCGCCAGCCGCATCATCTGCGTCGCCGTTATGAAACCGATATGGCCGAAGCATTAAAAGTCATGGCGTCAGAGGGCCACGGTGTTGCGTGGCTGCCGGAAAGTGCGGTCGCGCGAGAACTGAAAAGTCGGCAACTTGCACCGGCAGGAGATGATCTTTGGAGCAGTGAAATGGAAATTCGTCTCTATCGCGAACGACAATCGATGAAACCATTGCTCAATCAGCTATGGATGTATCTTGAGGCCAGTTTGATAAAAAGCGTGGCGACAAGCACAACCAAATCCACCGATAAATTGGTGCATCGCAACAAATAATGATTGACAAGCTGCACAGTTATGCTGCTATGGCATGGCGAATGCTTTATCAGTTCAGGTAAACTATTCGAGTCATAGAAACGTTCGGCTTGTGTGGGGTTTTCATAAAAAATATTAACACCCTGCCATGCTCAAGACTTCATTCACATCACACGCACGAGGAGTATCACCCCATGTTCAAAATTTCAAAACTATCCATATTGATTGCCAGCGCGATAACCGCATCGGCATTGGTTGGCGCAGCAGGCGCACAGGAACTCACCGGCACCTTGAAGAAAATCAAGGAAACAGGTTCGATCACCGTAAGCCACCGGGAAGCTTCCATTCCATTTTCATACTTGGATGATAATCAAAAGCCCATTGGTTACTCTGTAGATATTTGCAACAAGGTGGTTGACGCAGTCAAAGCCGAGTTAAAAATGCCAAATCTATCCGTGAAATTCCAGCCGGTTACCTCGTCGAACCGTATTCCGCTGCTACAGAATGGCACCATCGATCTTGAGTGCGGCTCAACAACCAACTCTGTTGAACGGCAAAAGCAAGTGGCTTTTGGTAATACTTACTTTGTGATCAACGTAACGGCAGCTGTAAAAAAATCATCTGGTGTGAATGCCCTTGCTGATTTAAACGGCAAGACCGTATCAACCACCTCAGGCACAACCTCCGTTGCGTTGTTCAAAAAGTACAAGCGAACCGAAACGGCGGATATCAAATCTATCTATGGCAAAGATCACGCCGAATCTTTTTTGCTGCTTGCTGATGATCGCGTGGCGGCATTTGTGATGGATGATGTGTTGCTTGCAGGACAAATTGCGAATAGCCGATCGCCCGCAGACTATAAAATCTTGCCGGAGTCGCTCAATACAGAACCGTATGGCCCTATGTTGCGCAAAGACGATCCTCAATTTAAAAAAATCGTGGACTCAACTTTGGCAGGGCTGATGAAGTCTGGCGAAATGGAAAAAATTTATACCAAGTGGTTTACAAGCCCGATTCCGCCCAAGAATGTGAATCTGAATTTCCCGATGAGCCCCGCGCTTAAAGCGGCGTTTACGAATCCAAACGACAAGGGTGCCGAATAATCATCAGTAGGATATAAAGAAACAGACAAAAGCCGGTGCCGCCCGACGGGGCACCGGCTTTTTTGTACGCCCTGCTGGTGCTGGGCTGTACGGATGTGGCATATTCATAAAATACAAAAATAAATTGCGCTGCTTGGCGTTACGGTTTACGGAGTGGGTTTTGTTTTTAAGCCGCAACAAATGCTGAAATAACAAGGGGGACACGTGTTCGATTTATTTTTTCAATCTTCATCCGAAGGCGAGCCACTCTGGTGGCAAATGCTGGCATCCGGGCTGGGCTGGACGCTTGCCACCGCTGCGGTTGCATGGGTTATTGCCTTCACACTCGGCTCTTTTCTCGGTGTGGTTCGCACCATGAAAAACCAATGGCTGGTTAATATCGGTAACGCGTACGTTGAATTGTTCCGCAATATACCTTTGCTGGTTCAGTTTTTTGTCTGGTATTTTGTTCTGCCAGGCTTGTTTCCTGCTGTAAAAAAAATGGTGAACGACATGGACCCCACCACTCACCAGTTCGTCACCGCCTGCGTGTGTTTAGGCCTGTTTACCGCCGCGCGGATTTCAGAACAAGTGCGATCTGGTATTGGCTCGATCTCGCAAGGCCAGCGCAATGCCGGTTACGCACTAGGCCTGACCGAAGCGCAGACTTATCGCCATGTGCTATTGCCAATGGCCTATCGCATCATCATCCCGCCGCTCACCTCCGAGACGATGAACCTGATTAAAAATACCGCCACTGCATATTCAATTGGCCTGGTCGAATTATTTTTCCGCACACGCGAAATGGGCGAAACTACGTTCCAGTATTTTCACGCGTTTGGTGCCGCCACGGTCATCTACATCACGATTGCCATGACAGCAAACATCATCATGGGCATTATCGAAAAACGAGTCGCTGTGCCGGGCTATATATCGGGGGCCAAATAACATGGGTGATCTTGATTTCGGTGCCGTATTTCGCGCCTGGCCTTTTCTCTGGAAAGGGCTTCAGTACACACTCCAGCTCACCGTAATTGCCGCCATTGGTGGCGTCATTTTTGGCACGTTGCTGGCCATGGCGCGTCTCTCGTCCATCAAGCCATTGGCGATGGTTGCCACTGGCTATGTCAATTTGATGCGCTCCATTCCCTTGTTGCTGGTTATTTTCTGGTTTTACTTTTTGGTTCCGGTCATTATCCAAAAAGTTACCGGAGCGGAGCGTCCTCCTTCGTTCGGCGCGGATAAATCGGCCTTCATCACCTTCATCATGTTTGAAGCCGCCTACTTTTGCGAAATCATGCGCGCCGGTATTCAGAGTATTGCGAAGGGGCAGGTAAACGCCGGCTACGCGCTCGGCTTCACCTACTGGCAAAGCATGTCGAATGTGGTGTTGCCGCAGGCGTTTCGCAACATGCTGCCGATTCTGCTCACGCAAACCATTGTGTTATTTCAGGATGCATCGCTGGTCTCGCTTTTGAATGTGACTGACTTTGTCGGCGCGGCATCGAAAATTGCCCAGCGTGACAGCCGTTTGGTTGAATTCTATCTTGCGGTCGCCATCGTCTACTTTATTCTGTGCTTCGCACTCTCATTTGCGGTCAAGCGATTACAGAAAAAAATCGCCATCATTCGCTAACACTAAAATTCACGAGGACATCATGATTGAAATTAAGGGCATCTCGAAGTGGTACGGTGAAAAACAAGTGTTGGTTGATTGCACCACCAGTGTGACTAAAGGCGAAGTCGTGGTCGTGTGCGGCCCATCGGGTTCCGGCAAATCGACATTGATCAAATGTGTAAACGGACTTGAACCGTTTCAAAAAGGCGACGTTGTGGTCAATGGTCAATCGCTCAATGATCCAAAAACCAACCTCTCCACACTGCGCTCAAAGGTCGGCATGGTCTTCCAGAATTTTGAGCTTTTCCCGCATATGAGCGTGACGAAAAATCTCGTCATCGCGCAGATGAAGGTGCTCAATCGCAGCGAAGAAGAGGCACGCACCAAAGGGCTCAAATTACTGGATCGCGTCGGCCTCATTGAGCATAAAGATAAATTCCCCGGACAGCTTTCGGGTGGTCAGCAGCAACGGGTGGCGATTGCGCGTGCATTGTCGATGGACCCGATTTGCATGTTGTTTGATGAACCCACATCTGCACTCGATCCGGAAATGATTAACGAGGTGCTCGACGTAATGGTGCAGCTCGCCAAAGAAGGTATGACGATGATGTGCGTCACGCACGAAATGGGATTTGCGAAAAAGGTGGCTGATCGCATTATTTTTATGGAAAAAGGCGGCACGATTCTGGAGGATTGTACGAAGGAAGATTTCTTCGGCTCACCTCGCAAACAGCGTACACAGGATTTCCTGTCAAAAATACTGCACAATTAATTGCAGCAATTTTTGTAAATTTGCAGAACGGCGCTGTCTATTGATAGCGCCGTTTTTACGTGTGGTTACAACTTCGCCGGTCTGTTTGTTCGCCAAATCTCTCGCGAGCAAAGTACCAATTTCAAGACAGTGAGATAATATTATTTATTAATTGCTGTTTGAATAAATAATTGGATGATTATGAATAAAACTTTTTTGATCATAGCGGGTGTGATTGCGGCGCTTTCGATTGGCGTGTGGCAGCTGCTGAAACCACCGGAGAATATCTTGGTCAGCGCTGTCGAGCCCGCCAGCGCGGCACCTATTTCAGCGGCGTCGGCAGCAAATACGACCAGCGTACAAAAACCATCACCAACTGTTGCCGCTGCACCAATATCTGTACCAAAGCTCGCACGTTCAATCGTGCCGCTGAAAAGCGTCCTTGCCCGCGAATTTGAAAAAGCAACTCAACTTAAACAATTCTATGAGCGCTATGCGGCGAATCCCGACGCTGCCAGCGGTGAATTAAAATACTTTGCCGCATCCGCCATTGAAACCTGCGCGGGCCGCGGGCGCGGATTTGGCTCAGGGGTTGCCGGGGTTACTAACGGCAGCAGCCTCACCGAGGCTGATCGCGCCAAGTTTCAAACCAAACTGAAGGACAACGATCCTGCCAATGCACAGCGTGTCGCCGCGTTTGAACGTGTAAATCAAATTTGCGAAGGCTTTCAGTCGCTGAGCCTGACGGGCGCTGATGCCATAAAACTATTCCGCGAAGCGGCCGCCGCAGGCAATCCGGGAGCACGGGTTGCATTGGCGGCAGAAGAGTACCGCGAGCAAGTTCGCAGCGCGCGCGGCACGGAAGAACGCCGTTTGTCTGAAGAGCAGCTCAGCTCGGTGCGTGATGGACTTTCAACGGGCGACCCATTTGCCATTCAGCGCGCGGGTCAATTGCTATCCTGGGGTTCCTCGCAACTGACAGATCGTGGCGTCGGACCCAATAATGAACCATTTAACGTGCGCGATTTCGCCCCCGCCTGGGCGCTCGCCGCCTGTGATCGCGGGGCCAATTGCGGCGCGGATGCCTATCGCGTGTTGAATGGCTGCGCACAAATGGGCGCGTGTGGTTACGACAGTCTGGAAACTTATATGCAGTACAACGAGCTGCCACCCAACGCCTACGCCAACGCACAGCAATATCGCGCCATGATTCTGGACGCGATTGAGCAGCGGCGCTGGGATTGGCTGGGTATCGCGCAGGGCTCAGGCCGCACAACTACCGTGCCACCCCAAGCCGCTGCACGGCCTTCGTCAGGTGCCTTCATACCCGCGGCTACCCGTGGCTAGTTCGGGCGTTCACTCGGGCTTTCGTTGAGTCAGGCGCATGATATGGCGAATCATCGCGATTAAAAAAGTTTCAGATGCGGCGCCGGATTCGCGCCATGAGCCTTTCGGAAGTGTTGTTGCAAAATAATAAAACGTCAGTCGTCGCTTTTAATAAAGCGCAAAAAAATCAGCGAACACCACATGCCGACCATCGAAATAAAACACCCGCTCGTCAAACACAAAATTGGCCTGATGCGTCACGTCGACATCAGCACCAAAAGTTTTCGTGAACTTACCGCCGAAATTGGCCAGCTATTGGCCTATGAAGCTTGTGCCGATTTCCCGTTGGAAACAATCACCATTCAAGGCTGGAATGGACCGGTTGAGATCCAACAAATCAGCGGCAAAAAAGTCACACTCGTGCCGATTCTGCGCGCGGGACTTGGCATGCTGGATGGTGTACTGGATGTGATTCCGAGTGCCAAAGTCAGCGTGGTCGGCATTGCCCGCAACCACGACACGCTACAGCCTGAGCCCTACTTCGAACGCTTTGTAGGCAAGCTCGATGAACGCATGGCGTTGATCCTCGACCCGATGCTGGCGACCGCAGGATCGATGATCGCCACCATCGACATGCTGAAAAAAAATGGTGCAAAACATATTCGCGCACTGGTCTTGGTCGCGGCGCCTGAAGGCATTGCGCGACTCAATACTGCGCATCCTGATGTGGACGTTTTCACCGCCGCCATTGATAGTCACTTGAATGATATCGGCTATATTATCCCGGGTCTGGGCGATGCGGGTGACAAGATTTTTGGCACGCGATAGTAACGTTAAACGCTTTCATCACGCCAGCAAACGTTGCTAACCCTTCGGCAAAATAATCCACGGAACTTGCGTCAGACCACTGTTGACGACTACATCCTGCTGCCACATCACTTTGTTTTGGCCGTCGCGAATGTGCAATAAATATTTGTCCGGTCTGACGCCGTAATGCGCGTAGCGACCCGCACTATCGGTGTAACTGGGCCGCGACCAGCCGCTTTGTTTGTTGTAGAGATAGACCTTGTAGCCAGCCGCAGGCAGCGGTCGCGCGTTAGGCTATTGGCGGTGGGCGATTCAAATTGAATCACTTGCCCGCCTTCGGTCGTACGCAACGGAATGTTGAACGAGCCATCACCGAGCACAATCATTTCCACCGGCGAGGCGTAAACCTTTTCACCCTTATCGAGGGAAACCACTTGCCGGTAATCCTTGATTTGTCCGCGCAGTACGGGCGCGTCACCCACCGTGCGCGACTGTTGATGCGAAATGAAAATCGGTAGTCCCACCGCGACTAATCCCGCCACGATGTACATCGCCACAATCGGGATATTGGTGCTGACTTTGAGCTTGTCGGCGATTTCCAGCGAGAGCGCCTTGGCGTCTGCCTTGGTGTCTTTAAACCGGCTGCTCTGCAAAATATCCTTGATGGTATTTCCACGGCGCGTCATCAGCCACGTGGCTATGCCTGTAAAACTCAACCCACAAATGATGCAGAGCGCCAGCATATAAATGA
>JANXWW010000328.1 GCA_025350945.1 Burkholderiales bacterium | reverse complement strand
CGCACTCTGGCCGCGCTCTTCATAGTTGTGCGCGACTTGTAAAAGTGATGTTGATTTGCCCGCGTTCATCGCGGCGAACCGAAAATAAAGTTTGGCCAAAAGAATTCCGGTTTTAGATGCGATTTGTCTTCATGATCTGCTGCTTCTCACGTTGCCAATCGCGCTCTTTTTCGGTATCGCGTTTATCGTGCTGTTTCTTGCCTTTGGCGAGACCGATTTCGAGCTTGATAATGCCTTTTGAATAATGCAGATTGAGTGGCACAATGGTGTAACCGCGTTGCTCCACCTTGCTCACGAGCTTGTCGATTTCGGCCTGATTTAACAGCAGCTTGCGGGTGCGCACCGGGTCGGGATTCACATGCGTGGATGCTTCAGGCAGCGCTGAAATGTGCGAGCCGATTAAATAAAACGCACCGTTTTGCAGCACCACATAGCCTTCTTTTAGTTGTGCGCGACCGGCGCGAATCGCTTTCGCCTCCCAGCCAACGAGCACCAGCCCCGCCTCGAAACGGTCTTCGATAAAGTAATCGAAAAATGCTTTTCTGTTTTCAACAATACTCATAGAAATAATGCCACTGATGAATTGAATTTGATTTTAACCGATCAGCGCTTGTGCAATGAGTGCTCAGTTAAAATGTGGCTTCTTTTGTATTTATCAATTCACTCATGTCGCAAGTTGCAAAATCCGTGCTGGTGCCTTATTCGGCTGAAACCATGTTCGCGCTGGTTGATGCGGTGGAACGCTATCCAGAATTTTTGCCGTGGTGCAGCAGCACAGAAGTGCATGCGCGCGATGCTATGCAAACTATCGCCACGATCAATATTCGTTACGCTGGTGTCGCCCAATCATTTACGACTGAAAATAAAAAAGAAGGCTCGACATGGATGCGAATCAATTTACGCGATGGGCCATTTAAAACGCTGCGCGGTGCGTGGCATTTTCGCGCTCTGTCGGCGATGGCTTGCAAGGTTGAGCTGGAACTGGAATACACGTTCGCGAATAATTTACTGGAGCGCGCCGTTGGGCCCGTGTTTGGCATGATTGCGGAAACGATGATGGATCGCTTTGTGGCGCGTGCAGAGGCGTTGTACGGCGCTAACGTGAGTGCGGTGCCGTGAGTATTCATGTGACGGTCGCGTTTGCTGCACCGGGGCTTAACCACGTTGCTGATGTGGTTGAAAAAAGTGGTGAAATTATTCTTGATCTGCCGTCGAACGCGACGATTGCAGATGCGTTAATTAAAGCCGGTTTTGATTCGATTGAAATCACCGCCGTGGGCGTATGGGGCAAAGTGCGTCCGCTGACATTTACGCTGCGTGAAAATGATCGCGTGGAAATTTATCGCCCACTTCAAGCCGATCCCAAAGCGGCCAGACGTGCGCGCGATGCTGGGTCAACGCAGAAAAATCGCAAAGCGTGATGATTGCAGCGCTGTGTAATTGAATGAGCTCGTCTGCGTAAGAAACAAACCCTAATACTGGCGAGCATCTTGAGCCATTTATGCTTTGAGGCGCTCACCAGTGCTAGTCTTTGCCTAATACTTCAAAGCGTACGCCCATCCAGCCGGTTTCTTTTCGCAGTACGCGATTAATGCGCAGGCGATACTTGGACGACATTGCGGCGAGGCCAAAAATACTCTTTAGGCCTACGTCACGGTCCGGCATGACGATGATGTCTGCGCGTCCATGCTCTTCCAGGCCGGGCAGGTAGAGCGCGCTCGTGGGCGGAATCGACGGATCGGACTTGCTGTCGGCGAGTTGCGCAAACTGGCGAAGCGTAATCGGCAGTGGGCGCAGGCACAGTATTTCGACGCCGAGCAAGGTTTCCCCTACGGTGCGTTGCGTTAGTTTGCGCACCAAAACACCCAACATCCAATGCACCTCGCCGAATGGTTTTATGGCGAGCAGTTCGCCGACATTTACCGCCTCGCCAATACCGCGTTCAACCAGCAGGCCTAAGCCCTTGGAGCTCATGTCGTGAATTTTCCAGCGCGTGCCATGCGCAGCGTCATTCTGTGTTTCAGCTTCTGTCGTGGTTTCATTTGCCGCAGAAAGTGAGAGCTCAAGATCCGCAAATTTCATATTGGGTGCATGGCTTACGCCTGTTTCATCTGCATCGCCAGCAATGGCGGTTCGCACCGCGTCGAAACCGATGCGCACATCCGCGCTTACATTGGCGACGAGTTGGCGCTCTTCAATATGCGATACGGAACGATCCAGAAGCGATTTGTAAACGCGTTCTACGTTGGTCAGCAAGGCCACGTGTTCGCGCACCGGAAATTCGCTTGAACTGGTGTGGCCATGATAGGGACGGCCCACGCGAAGCTCCGAGCGCACCACCTCGGCTTGATCGCGCAGTCGTTCCATTTTCAAATACCGATAGGACGGCCACGCGGTGTTACCGGTCACGAGCTGTATCCCCATGCTGGCATCGAGATCGACAAACAATGAATGTGCAGCGGCGGAGTAGGTGTGATCCAGTTGGTAGCCAAGCGTCCATTCGGCCAGCCAGCCGTCGGCAATTTCAATCTGCGGCATCGACAGGCTGCCGGTATTGAGCACATCCAGCAGCAGCGCACGAAGATAGAGCGCCTGCACGGAAGTTTTAAAGTGTTTTTCAGCATCAAACAAATGCGTCAGCGTGGTCGCAAAACCGTTTGATTCCGCAAAATTAAACTGCGTATGAAGCAGCGGCCATATTTGCGGCTTTACGGTTTCGTGCCGAAAAAAACTCCATTTGATGGATGACGCGTAATGATGCAGCGCCAACGCGACCACGCGCTGAAGCAGCGGATCGGTTTCGACAACAGTGTCGAAACTGCTTTCATCAACATTGCTTTCGCTGCCGGTCCACTCACTACGACGCGCAATGATCTGCTCGGTCGTGGCCGCGCCAAAATTGTGCAGCACATGCAGGTCGCGCGCGAACTGAATCGCATCTGTTCGTTCCGAATTCGCAAAAAACCAGCGTTTGTCGGACTGAATAATGGTGTGCAAGGTATTTTCGAAACTGATGAGATCCGCCACCCGTTGAGGCGTAAGCGGGCCCTGGCGATCCGGAAATGATTTCAGCGCGATCATGGCTGCCGCGCGTTTTTTTCGGTCCTGAATGGATGAAGCGCCCTCTAAACCAGCGGCAACTGTTAGTGACATTTCTGCGGGCATGGGCGTGGTCATCATGGAGAGGCTCGCACGCCCATTGCGTGCAGAAGGTTTGGGCCGCGCTCGTAGTCAGCATGCGCCACCCGATGTTCAGCGAATAGTGATGTGCGCAAATCAGCGACCAAAGCTGCCGATATATTTTGTGTTGCTGAATCACTTCCTGCCGTGGTGCCGAGCCAGTTTTCAGATGCGGTTTCAATTGTGGTTGTGTCGCCTGTAAATAGGGGGTTCGCCGGGTCAAGATCAAAGCCGATTTGCCGTACCTTTGGCCATGATTCTGTATCAGCAAACAAGAGCTGAAATTTATGCGCGAGGTCGGTAAATTGTGGGCTCATTTTTTCGAGGCGGAACAATTCAAACTGGGCCAGCCAAAAACGGCTTTCCTGTGGCCGTTCTTCCACGGCATAAATCAACAGCTCACATGCTTTGCCCAGTTGGTTGTCTTCATAGTAAAGGCGCGCGGCATGAATGACAGATTCAGGCTCATCAATGGATACGGTTCTAGCTGCCAGTTCGGGATACCGCTCGTGCATGTAGCGCAACCTGCGCAGACGGTCTTCTGATATTCGATCACCTGCATTCGATGAGGTGCTGGCCTGCTGGTTCAAATCAAGATCGAGATCAAAAGTGTCACTGGGTCTGGACGAATCAACGCTTGTGTCTGACTTGCTGTTTGTTCGCGGATGATCGAGCCGCTCGATTGGCGCTGCCAATGCGTCAGACGGTAACGTAAAGTCGGTACTCACCGCGGCGCGAGTATTTGCAGATGGCAGTGAAACAGTTTCTGCTTTACGTTCCGGGCTTAACGTGTTGGCTAAGATTTCCGTTGCCTTGGCTGATGCGCTTGCTGCGGCTGTGCGTGCTGCGCCGCTGATCACGGGGCTGTTTTTTGCTGATGCACTTTCAGTTTTTTCCAACGCGCGAATATCTCGTTGTAGTAGTTTTGCGCGCTCTTCTTTTGCATTGAGATTGTTATTGGGTTTTTGCGTGGTTGGCTTCGCGATGGCCTTGCTGCGTGTTGTGGTGTCAGGCTCATTTACCCAGGTATTAAATTCGTCGGAGGATGCTTTTTCGTTGCTGGTGGGCTCATCATCAAGTGAAAGTGAAGCGATGGCATCGCGCCGCTTCAGTGCCCACCATGCCAATGCAGCAAGCGCGAGTGCACTCAGTCCCGCGATGAGCCATGTTGTTAAATCGATTGATGAACTGTCGCTGTCGGATGCTTTTGGTATTTTGGTTTTTGGCGGTGCAGCGGATGGCGGTGGCGCGGGTTTTGCAGCCGCACTCACTTCGGCCGCTGGTTTGTCCGCGACGGGTGGCGGCGTGGAGACGGAGGATGCAGTGGACGCAGTGGACGAAATGGGGGCAACAGCGGCTGACTCTGCTTGCGGCGCGATGGGCAAGGTGGCCAGCTTGAGCTGCATTTCGTTAAGCCGCTTTTCGATCAGCTTGACGGTATTTTTTAGTGCGAGTAGTTGCGCGGTTTGATCATCCGCATCGAGTGCGGCAAAGCGTTCGCGCAACTGAGTTCGCGTCTCGTCGGTGATGCCTTGGCTGCGCGACAAATCCAGATCCGCTCCAGAAATACGCAGTTTGAAGCTGTCGGCGGGAAATACTTTTTTTGCTTCAGGCGCTTTGGCGGCAGCGTTTTTACCCGCGATATTTTTTTCTTCACTTGTGGCTGCGGGTTTGCGAACGTCTGCTGCTGGTAATGCGGCAGGTGCAGTAGGCGTAGTATCGCGGCGTACCGGTTTGCCGCCTTTAGGTTTGCGACTCTTTGCGGATGGAGCATCATTTTTAACAGCCTGTTTCGTTGCGCCTGCGTTCGACCGTTTTCCTGATAATGTCTTCAGGTCTGGCAAAACCAGCTCGCTATTTACCGGCAAGGATGCATTGTCTGCAAGACCTGCGAGTGACGGATTCAAGGTTCGTAGTGCGGCGATATACTGCGCCTGACGCGATGTGCTGGCCGGATAAATGCCGCGAGCGAGACTCGACAAAGTATCGCCATCATAAACAGTCCAGCTATTCGCGGTGCTTTTACTCGGCGTTTGCGCGGGCTGTGGCGTTGCATTTGGCGCGGGCTCGCGATTTACAATAGCTGGTGCCAGCAGTGGCGCAGGATCGAGCAGCAGCGAGTAATCGCGCACCACGCCTGCCTCTGCCTGACAGCCCGCGCGAATCGACAGTCGTCCAATCGGCTCGTTGAAAGCATTGGTGCCGCGTACTTCGAGATGGCGACTGTTCCGGGTTTCCACCAATGTCAGTCTTACATCGCGACGGCTCACGTTTGCTTCGCTACCTGGCACATTAATCACCGCAAAACAATTTGTGTCAATTTCTTCATTTTGTTGGGTGATTACGCCAATCCGAAGGTTGAGTGGCTCACCCAAATATGAGCGAATGTCGAGATTACCCAAGCCGACCGCATGAGCGCCGAACGAGCAGCCGACTAACGCGAGCATGCATGAGAAAAGAGCAGCGCTACGGCGCCTTTTTCGGGCGCACAGGTAAGGGGGTGATGAAATTTGGGTCGGGATTTGTGGTGTATTGCTGCGCATTAGTGATGGCTTTGGTGTGCTCGGTCTTTGCGCGCAACCAGCCTTTTTCATTTTTTAGTTTTTGCAGGATTCTGCAGCAGCGGCCTTTGCTCTGGCAGTTTCAGATGCCCTTGCCGCATCGCTCATGAATACGGTTTCACCTGCGTCGTTACTTTGTTTAATGGGTGTGCCACTTTCGAGTGTGCTCAAGTAACGCCTTGCTTCCTTGCAGCGCTCTTCATTTTGTTTCGCGATTTTCTCAGTCTCGTCATCTTTTTTGGCTTTTTCAGCCAGTTCCGTTTTTTTCTTTTCTGCGTCTTTAGCCAAATCCGCAGGTGATTTCGCAGCGGAGGGCGCCACTGTTTTTGATGCGATGGCTGGCGGTGTGGCCGCTGCGGTTGGCGATGCTATTTTTTTTGCTTCACCTTTGACGGCTTCAGCAGGCGGCGGCGTATCAGTAAAATTTACTTTCCCGTCCTTGTCGATCCACTTAAAGACCTGCGCAGTAACGGTCGCTGTTGCTAACAGTATGGCAAGAGCGGCAAAAAGTTGAACGGGTGATTTCATTTATGTCTCCTGGTCAAACGCTTTTTTAACTTTTTCGAAATCAGAATTGTTTTAAATGCTAAAAATCAGGTTAAACATTTTTAGATTCAATTTGTGTCTACTGCTGTGCTACTACCAAACGACGGGTGCCAGTTGAGCTTGCCTGCTGCTGATCTCACACAAAGCAATTACTTCTTTCGCATGCTTTAACGTTGCGTCACTGTCAAAAATTTTTGCCGCTGCCTTGGCCTGTTGAAGCTGTTCAACAGCTGCACTCCAAAGCACTCGTTTAACTCTCGCTTCAATCACGCTTTGCTCTGCGGCTTTGAGTGTGCTTTCCGCTTCGGCGCTGAGTGATGTGGGTGCACGCGGCGGTGCTATTGGTGCAACGACAACAGGTGCAGGTGCTGTTTTTTGCGAATCAAACATTGATGTGCAGCTACTCAAACAAAAAGCGACAAAAAAAAGTCCCAAGCGAAAGCTATGCCCAAGCAAATTTTTTGTCTGTCTTTCGCATAAATGGTGAGTGGTTTTCGTGTGCAACTTGTTCATTCACAAATTATAGCAGCACCCCACCGGAAAAGGCTTAGATAAATTTTGTTAAAAATGTGAAAAACATTAGACTCGTCAAAGGCTTAGCGAGAATACTTCGTTTAACTTCGCGCCATTTTTGGTACTTAGCGGAGATTTGAATAAAATCGCGACTCAGGCATCGGTACTTTCTTGCCGAAACCCACTCGCGTATAATTCGCTCTTTGTCGGAGTCCATAATTTGAAGCTCGCCAAAAAGGCCCTGACGTTTGATGACGTCTTGCTCGTCCCGGCCCATAGCCAAGTCCACCCACGCGACGTCACGCTCGCGGCCCAGTTAACTAAAACAATCCGCCTGAATTTGCCTTTGCTCTCGGCTGCGATGGATACGGTGACCGAATCGCGTCTTGCTATTGCCTTGGCGCAAGAGGGCGGTATCGGTATCGTGCACAAAAATTTATCGATCCGCGCGCAGGCAATGGAAGTCGCCAAGGTAAAGCGGTTCGAAAGCGGCGTAGTCAAAGATCCGTTGGTTGTGTCGCCGGACATGACGGTGCGCGAGGTGCTGTTATTGCAGCGCCAGCACGGTATTTCTGGCCTGCCGGTAGTGGCGGCAAAAAAGGTAGTGGGTATCGTCACCAATCGTGATTTGCGATTTGAAACCAGCCTGGATCAACCCGTTAAAAATATCATGACACCGCGTGAGCGTTTGGTCACCGTCAAAGAAGGTGCAACGCTGGACGAAGCCCAGGCGCTGCTGCACAAGCATCGGCTTGAACGTGTATTGGTGGTTAACGATGCATTCGAATTGGCTGGTTTGATTACCGTAAAAGATATTCAAAAAGCCAAAGATCATCCTTACGCCAGCAAAGATGCGCAAGGCCGATTGCGCGTCGGCGCGGGCATTGGCGTCGGTGGCGACAACATGGAGCGCGCGGCGGCCTTGATCGAAGCTGGTGCTGATTGTCTGGTCGTGGATTCGTCGCACGGCCATGCACAAGGTGTGCTCGATATGGTGCGCGGTGTGAAGGTGAAGTACCCTAATGTGCAAATTATCGGTGGCAATGTAGCCACTGCCGCTGGTGCGGCCGCGCTGGCAGATCATGGCGCAGACTGCGTCAAAGTGGGCGTGGGCCCCGGCTCGATTTGCACCACGCGTATCGTCACCGGTGTCGGCATGCCACAGATTACGGCCGTGGCAGAAGCCGCATTGGCGCTCGATAAATTGGGCATTCCTTGTATTGCCGATGGCGGAATTCGTTATTCCGGTGATGTAGCAAAAGCGATTGCGGCAGGTGCCTCGTGCGTGATGATGGGCTCGATGTTTGCGGGCACCGACGAAGCGCCGGGTGAAATCGAATTATTCCAGGGCAGATCGTATAAAAGCTATCGCGGCATGGGCTCGTTGGGCGCAATGCAAAAAGGCTCATCGGATCGCTATTTTCAGGAAAACATCAACAATGCCGACAAGCTCGTACCCGAAGGGGTTGAAGGTCGCGTGCCATACAAGGGCCCGGTGACCACGATCATTCATCAGCTAATGGGCGGCTTGCGCGCGTCAATGGGCTTGGTCGGTTGCCCGACAATTGAGCAAATGCGCACAGAAGCAACGTTTGTTGAAATCACCGCAGCGGGCATGCGCGAATCGCATGTGCATGATGTGCAGATGACCAAGGAAGCGCCGAATTATCGGGTGGATTGATCGCTGTTTTGTAGGCAACTAAATTTAGTAAAAGTGTTTAACAATGATTGTGCAAAATGACTAGCCCCGCAGCGGAATTAAACGTTTCAGAATCTGCACTGGCAGCGTTGGCAGAAGAAAAAAAACGCAAGGCAGGTTTTAGATTTGTTTTAGCCGTGGTCTTTCTCGACATGCTCGGTGTGGGCTTGGCGGTGCCCGTGCTGCCGCTGTTGGTAGGCGATTTCGTTAATGGCCCTGAAGAACAGGCCAAGTGGTACGGCATATTGGCGGCCACCTTTGGGCTGATGCAATTTTTGTGCATGCCACTGCTGGGCGCGATGTCAGACAAAATTGGTCGTCGGCCAGTGCTGATTTATTCCAGTATCGGCATGGGACTTAATTTTCTGGTGACCGCTTGGGCACCCACGCTGATGTGGCTTTTCCTGGGCCGCTTTATCGGCGGCGCGGCGTCGGCGTCGATGTCAACTGCGTCAGCGTATGCGTCCGATATTTCAACGCCAGACAAACGTGCAAAAACATTCGGCATGATCGGTGCTGCGTTTGGTCTGGGCTTTATTTGCGGGCCGATGCTCGGCGGGTTGCTTGGTAGTATCAACTATCACCTTCCATTTTACGTTGGCGCGGGTTTGTG
>JANXWW010000311.1 GCA_025350945.1 Burkholderiales bacterium | reverse complement strand
ATCGCCCGAGCAAGCCGCCGATTTGGTGATCGAAGCCATCGTCTACAAGCCTGTGCGGATCGCCACACGACTCGGCATCGCTGGCGCAATTCTGCATGCGGTCTCACCAAAATTAACGCAAATCATTTTAAACACCGCCTTCAAAATGTTCCCCGACTCCGCGTCTGCGCAAGGCAAAAAAGGTGAAGTGGCGAAAGATGTCGAGATGACACCGGAAGCAATGGCGTTTGCGCAGATTACGCAGGGGGTGCATTGGTGACAGAAAAGACCGCCGGAATGCTTTGTAGACACGGCGTTGCAATGGCAATGGTGGTTGCGGCACTTTCGGCTTGCACCACCAAGTCTCTATCGAACCGGCCTCTGAGTTTTTACTCGCCGCCGACAGAAGGGCCAACCGCCTCAGTTCGTGGTGAATCGAAGTCCACCGGCTTTTTCGGCACAGAAGGCGGGGTATATGTTCAGTCAATTTTTTCTGCATCTTTGCCGAAGCCGCTTGATTCGATGCATAAATCAGTTCAAGTACCGACTGGTAATATTGTTTTGGGAATCGGCTACTCTGACTGGCGAAAGGTTGCAGGCACTACAGCATTCTTTGATGCTGAAGTGGGCGGCGAATATCAAATTCGCATGGGCATCAACACCAGCAATATGAATGCGTTAAACAAAGCCTTAGGCATTGGACAGCCGGAGGTCTGGGTTGAGGAGATAAAGTCCGGCAAAATTGTTTCCGGGAAGCAATCTATTTATCCCACTGATCCAGACAGAACAGCACCGATATTCTTACCACTACCCAAAAAGTGAGCCCATATTAATGACCAAACTAAAGCCGGGCGATCTTGCCCCAGACTTCACCAGCAAAACAACCGACGGCTCGACCGTGAGCCTTAAAGACTATCGCGGTAAAAAACTCATTTTGTATTTCTACCCGAAGGACGATACGCCCGGCTGTACGGCGCAGGCTTGTTCATTGCGCGATGCGAATAAAGATATTGTCGCGAAGGGCGCGGCGGTATTGGGTGTATCCACGCAGGACGAATCTTCGCACCAAAAATTTACGTCCAAATATCAACTGAATTTCCCGTTGCTCGCTGACACTGATCGCGCCGTTGGTAAAGCGTACGGTACTGTCGGTGGCGGTGGATTATTGTCAGCCGCTAAAGCAATGGTAGGCATGGCGGATCGCGTCACTTTCATCATCGATGAGCGCGGCTACATCGCGCATGTGATTGATTCACCGAATACCAAGAATCACGCGGAGGAAGTGTTGGCATTGTTGTGATGCATCAATGTGCACGCGTCAATGTGCATACAGCAATTTCAAAAAAACGTACATCGTCAAACGCCAATACTGGCGCGCCTCATCAGGTAAATGCCTTGAAGAACCGCACCCCGCTTGGGCCTTGAGCCATCTGCAATTATATATTTTGCCTCCTGATTTCCACAATCACCCGTTCAGCGATGGGTTTTGAAAACAACAATCCAACATGCCCAACCGCCGCCACCGGCACATTCTCAGCCCACGCCAGGCGCGAGTTTTCAGGCGGATAAACGAGATCGTCATTTAACGTGTAAATCGACATTGCGTGCGGATGCGGAATATTTTCCTCGCCGCGTTTAAGCGCTGCGAGCCAGCCGCTGTTCATTTGCATTTCACCCACGCATTGGCCGATGCCAAAATTCGCCATCTGCGTGCCTTGGTGAGGCGTCGCCAGCGTAATCAGCTTTGCGATTCTGGATGATTCGCATACATTCGACGTCATAAATGCGCGCGTCATCAAACCACCCATACTGTGCGCGACCACGATCACTTGCGGCTGTCCCGATTGTGCGCAGATTGCTTCAATTTTTGTGGCGAGCTGCGGCACCATTTCGTCAATGCTCCCCCATAGCGGCGATAGCGTAATCGTATAAATCGGGCCGATTCCCGCAGCCGCCAATCGCTTTCGAAATCGCCACCAGATGCCGCGGTTCGAAAAATAGCCATGCACCAGCAAAACAGGTGTTCCTGTCGCTGGCCCAATCGGTTCCGCGCGCATCAACATCTGATGAAGTATTTCTGAAAAATTCAGCGACACTGCACGCGCATCAATCTCTTTCGCCAACGCATACAGCGCATTGCCCCAAGGCTGCTGTTGTTTGTCGCGAATGCGAAACGCGCCGGACAAGATAAAGGACGGCAGCGCCATCAAGAATCGAAGCGCGACCGCAATCGCGCCGAGTGCGGGCGCAATGACAAGCCACTCGTAGCCGCGATTTCTCAAGACCATGCCGACGACGACATAGACGAAGATTTCGATAATGATTGCGGAGATGAGGATGAGTTGCAACATTTTTATCAATCTGAAATAGTCGGGGCTAAAAAGGCTTGAGCCATTGCAAAACCCACAGCGCCATCATGCCGACAACCAGCGTCGCCAGTAAATGCCGCGTGCGCCAGGCAACAATCAGTGCCAGTACCGCCGCGATAATGCGATAGTAATTCACAATGTCCCCCGCTGGGGCACCGCGAAATAAAACTTCGGGCATCACCAGTGCGGGCAGTACCGCTGCTGCCACAAATTTTAGCGAGCGCGTAAACCAGGGTGGTACCGAAAGTTTGGTGTGCCAAATCACAAACGAGGCGCGCGCCAGCAGCGTCACCGCGCCGCAGGCAAGGATGGTCGCTATGGTTTGCCAGTCGTTGGCAATCGTCATTTGTGCGCTCCCTTATGTGCACCATTCGCCAATAATTCCTCATTGCGTGTGTCGAGTAGTGTGCCCACGACAATGCCCACCGCCGCCGCCGCAATAAGCCCCAGCTTTAGCGGCATCGCCTGGGTAAATATTGCCATCACACTTGCCGATATAGCCGCGCACCAGTGCGCGCGCGTGGTGAGCGAAGGCAATACGAGTGCCAAAAATACCAGCGGAATCGCGAAATCAAGCGACCAGCTTGACGGCACCTTGGTGCCCAATAAAATGCCCAGCGCCACCGCCATTTGCCACGTTGTCCACATCGTAAACGTGATGCCGCTGTAATAGCCTTCGATCAATTCTGGTGGATCATCGGGCTTCAATTTCGCGGTCAACAAGGCAAAACCGTGATCGACAATGAGGTACGAAAAAAGCCATTTGCGCGGCGTGGAGAGCTTCGCAAAATAAGGCGCCAGCGCGGCGCTGTACATCACAAACCGCAAATTCACCACCAGCGCGGTGGCCACCACAATCGGCATCGGCACATGCTGCGCCATCAGCGAGATCGCGGCAAGCTGCGCGGCACCTGCATAGATGATGATATTCATCGCCATTGCTAACCACGGGTCCATCCCAGATGCAACCGCCGCTGCGCCCGCAATCATGCCGAATGGCAGCATGCCGAAAATAATCGGTACTTGGTCGCGCATGCCTGCAAAAAACGCTGAACGTGGGGTCTGCATCAGAATATTTAAAATTATTTTTTGAAAAATTTCTATCGTTATTTTATCAGGGACGTAGACCAAAACGCATACCAAACCCCATTCATTCAAATGGGCAGGCTTCAAAAAAAACGCAAAACCCGTGAGAGAATTCAGGCATGTTTATTTATGCGCTCACCATTTTCGTTTCAGCTTTTCTGCTGTTTCTGATTCAACCCATCATCGCCAAACAAATCCTGCCCTGGTTCGGTGGCACGGCCGCCGTGTGGACAACTTGCCTGGTATTTTTTCAATTTGCGCTGCTGGCCGGTTATTTTTATTCGGATTGGTTGACGCGTTACGTGAGTCCAAAACGACAGGCCGTCATTCATATTGCGCTGGTCGTGGTCGCATTATTGCTATTACCGATTATTCCCGATGTCAGTTGGAAGCCCATAGGCGACGAAAGCCCGTCGCTGCGCATTCTGCTGCTCATGACAGCCACGATTGGCCTGCCCTACTTCCTGCTTTCAACCACCAGCCCGCTGGTACAGGCATGGTTTGCGCGCTCATATCCTGAAGCGAGCCCCTATCGATTATTCGCGCTGTCCAATTTGGCATCGATGTTGGCGCTGCTCGGCTATCCGTTTTTATTTGAGCCATGGTTTAGCACGCGCATGCAAGCGCTAGGTTGGTCGGTGGGTTTTGGCTTGTTTGCGCTGCTGATTTTGGTGGCGGCGTGGCGCGGATTAAAAAGCCCGCAGCAAATGATCGAGGCCGATATTGATGCAATCGATATTGAGCCACCCACACTACAAAATAAATTCACCTGGATCTCGCTGGCGGGCTTGGGCTCGGTGCTATTGCTCGCCATATCGAATCACCTCACACAAAATATTTCCTCTATTCCGCTGCTGTGGGTGGTGCCGCTGGCGATTTATTTGCTCACCTTTATTTTGTGTTTTGATGGCAACGGCTGGTATCAACGCAAATTATTTTTGCCGCTGTTAGCCGTCGCGTTACTGGCCATGGCGTGGACGCTGGCTGATCCGCGCATGCACTTTATGCTGTACTGGCAAATCGGAATTTTTTCAGCGGGATTATTTATTGCCTGCATGTTTTGCCACGGCGAATTGGTCGCGCGAAAGCCTGATCCGAAACATCTCACCACCTTCTATTTAATGGTCTCGGTGGGCGGTGCGATTGGCTCGGTACTGGTGGGATTGCTTGCACCGATTACCCTGCCCGCATATTTTGAACTGGAGATTGCGCTCGTCTTGCTGGCCGCATTGGCAACAGTTTTGCTATGGGGGAAGAACCACTCGTTTGCAATTTATATTTCCTTCGGCATCACCGTTGCCACAGCTAGTGCTGCGGGCTACACCATCTATCAATTCAAGGAAGATGTGGTCGTGATGACACGTAATTTTTACGGCACATTGCGCGTAAAAGAATATAACAAACCCGCGGTGGAATATCGCCGCCGCTCGCTCGTGCACGGCGCAATTTTGCACGGCGATCAATACATGGACCCGCCTTACAATCGCTCGGCAACGACTTACTACAAGGCGAAATCGGGTATTGGCAAATCGATTTTGCTGAAAGAAAAATTATCCAGCACGCCGCTCCGCGTGGGCGTGATCGGGCTCGGCACGGGCACCATCGCCACCTATGGCAGCAAGGGGGATGTGTATCGTTATTACGATATCAACCCGGAAGTTGTGGTGATTGCGAATCGCGATTTCACTTATTTAAAGGATTCCGAAGCAAAAATCGAAATTGCGCTGGGCGATGCGCGGCTAAACTTGGAGCGTGAGCCACCGCAAAATTTTGATGTACTGGCCATAGATGCATTCTCGAGTGACTCAATTCCCGTGCATTTGATTACGCTCGAAGCATTGCAGATTTATGAGAAGCACATGAAGCCGGATGGCGTGATTGCGTTTCACGTCTCGAACCGTTTTCTGGATTTAAAACCGGTGGTGCAAAAAATTGCCGAACAGCGCGGCCTTTATGTCGCATGGGTGCATGACACTTATGAAGATGGCGGCACCAGCAGCGACTGGATTTTGCTCACCAAGGATAAAACGTTCCTGCTGAAA
>JANXWW010000309.1 GCA_025350945.1 Burkholderiales bacterium | reverse complement strand
CGGCATTTCCGCACTCACCAAAATTATCGCGAATGAAAACAATATCGCAAGCGGCCAGATTTATAACATCGGCAATCCAAAAAATAATTTCTCGGTGCGTGAATTGGCAACGATGATGCTGGAACTCGCCAAGAGCTATTCGGAGTATAAAGACACCGCTGCCAAGGTGAAACTGATTGAGACAACATCGGGCGAGTATTACGGCAAAGGCTATCAGGATGTACAAAACCGCGTACCCAAAATCGACAACACGATGAAAGACTTGAACTGGAAGCCGGAAGTCAACATGGCTGATGCGCTCAAGGGAATCTTTGATCACTATCGCGTTGAGCTTGAAGACGCCAAGCATCTTGTTGATTAAATTTTTTTAAGAGATTGATCATGTTAGGGATTCACGATCTTTGGTTTCTTGTCGGCGTCGGCATCAAGCTCGCCCTTACTGAAAGACCCGCATGAGCGCACCCATTGTTGGCGTGGTTATGGGCTCCAATTCGGATTGGGATGTGATGCAGCGCGCGGTGGAGGTGCTGCGTGATTTTGGTGTTGCGTTTGAACATAAAGTTGTCTCAGCCCATCGCACACCGGATGCGATGTTTGAATATGCTGCCACCGCACGTGAGCGTGGCCTCAAATGCATCATCGCCGGTGCAGGCGGTGCGGCGCATTTGCCGGGCATGATTGCGAGCAAAACCACCCTGCCCGTGCTCGGTGTGCCGGTGCCATCTAAACATCTGGCGGGGCAGGATTCACTCTATTCGATTGTGCAAATGCCGAAAGGTATTCCTGTTGCAACATTCGCGATTGGCGAGGCTGGTGCGGCGAATGCAGGATTATTCGCGGTGAGTTTGCTCGCGAATAATGACACAGCACTCGCCGATAAACTCGCCAAATATCGTGAGAGCATGAAAGAAGCTGTAAGTGCTATGCAGCTGCCGGATGTGTTGTAGCCGATGATTCTACCGGGCAAAACACTTGGCCTGATTGGTGGCGGTCAGCTGGGCCGCATGTTCACGATGGCTGCTCGCAATATGGATTATCGCGTTACGGTGCTCGACCCTGATCCGCTCTCGCCCGCCGCTGAATTCGCCAGCGGCCATTTAAATACCGCCTACACGCATCCCATTTCGATGGAAGAAATGGCGACCACATGTGCCGCCATCACCACCGAATTTGAAAACGCACCGGCCGAAGTTTTAACGGCACTTGCGAATCGAACCACCGTGCGCCCCAGCGGCAGTGCGGTCGCGATTGCGCAGGATCGCGAACAGGAAAAAGGATTTTTTAAGCGCCACGGATTTCCGGTTGGCCCGTTTGCGATGATTAAATCGGCAGACGATATTGAGGCCGCGCTTAGCGTGGTGAAGCTGCCCGCCGTACTCAAAACCGCACGATTCGGCTACGACGGCAAAGGCCAAGCACGAATTGCGAACAGGGCTGAGCTTGAAGCCACGCTGGCGGAATGGAAATTCCCGCCCTGCATTCTCGAAGAATTCATTTCCCTAAAACTAGAAATTTCCATCGTGCTCGCGCGTGCGGCAGATGGTGAAATCTCGGTTTTTCCAGTTGCCGAAAACCAGCACGTCAATGGCGTGCTTGATATCACGATTGCCCCTGCGCGCATCAGCGAATCACTCGCTGCACAAGCAAGCGAGATCGCGAAAAAACTTGCGGTCGAACTCAGTTATGTCGGCGTGCTCGCCGTCGAATTTTTTATCACCGCCGATGATAATTTACTCATCAACGAAATCGCCCCACGCCCGCACAACAGCGGACATTACACGATTGACGCCTGCCGCTCTTCACAGTTTGAGCAGCAAGTGCGCGTGCTGTGCGGCTTGCCTTTGGGCGATGCGACGCAACATTCCGCTGCGGTGATGCTGAATCTGCTGGGCGACATCTGGCGCGGCCCTGACAAGAAAAACGCGCCCGACTGGCAGGCGGTGCTAAAGCATCCGGGCGCACATTTGCACCTATACGGCAAGCGCGAGGCTCGCGCAGGCCGCAAAATGGGCCATGTGACGGTTTGTGATACTAATTTGGATTCCGCCCTCAACGTTGCGCTGCAAATCAAACGCGAATTACAGGCGGCGAAATAGTTTCTTTGTTTTGGTGTTGCCAAATCCAAACCGCGTGTTGATCGCATCTAATGAATGTCAGCCAACTTGGACAAAATCAATGGAGCCAAAAATGAACACTAGCCATAGCTTAAAAATTCGTTTCACCACACCTCTAGCCGCAGCATTACTGCTTGCCCTAAGCGGTGCCGCCCAGGCATGGGATTGGAACTGGGGCTTTGGCAAAAGTGTTTCCGGCTCCGGCACGATTAAATCCGAAACGCGTAATGTGACAGGCTTCACGGGCATCAAACTAGCGCTGCCCGCAAATGTCGTCATTCGCCAAGGCAGCACAGAAAGCGTCCTGATTGAAACCGATGACAATATTTTGCCGCTGATCGAAACCGTAGTCGAAGACGGCGCGCTCAAAATTCGCCCACTGGAAAAAAATTCCAGCTTCCGCACGAAAACGCTCAACGTCACCGTCAACGCCAAAACGGTCAACCAAATTTCCGCCGCAGGATCAGGCACCATCCGGTCAGACGCGCTCAAATCAGACACGCTGAAAATAAGCGTGGCAGGCTCAGGCGACGTGATTCTCAAATCAATTGATGCGACAACCTTGAATGTCTCCATCGCCGGCAGCGGCGATTTCACCGTCAGCGGCAAAGCCAACACGCTCGATGCATCCATCGCCGGATCAGGCGAAATCAAAGCAGGCAAACTCGAAACACAGACCTCAAAAATCAGCGTCGCCGGATCAGGCAACGCGGTGGTGTGGGCGAAAGAATCGCTGAAGCTGAGTGTGGCCGGTTCGGGTGACCTGCAGTATTACGGTGATGCCAAAGTCTCGAAGTCTGTCGCGGGGTCGGGAAGCGTCAAGCGATTGGGGGATGTGCCGCCGCAATGAGTTCTGGGCGTTTCGGTTTGAACTAGCCAGGCATGTTTGATCGTGGGCGCAGGTGACTTCAATCAGCCAGAATATGGCCGATGCTCGCTACATCATGGCCGCGCATGTAACCCGTACCGGCAGAAACGCTCAACAGCAGGATTTTTTTGTGCGTTGCTCATGTAGGACTTGATCTTTATAAAAACCACAGCGACCTTGATCAGGCTCGCCACGCG
>JANXWW010000270.1 GCA_025350945.1 Burkholderiales bacterium | reverse complement strand
GCCTCCATCGTGGCCCCACGATTCGTGTTGAAAAAGGCGAGCGATCTATTTATCACGCCACCCCGCTTCGCACATTCCGCACCCGAGCAACGTCTACTGGACGCTGGTGCGCAATTCGGTATCGACACATCCGCAGGCAACATCAGCGCATGGCGCTTTGGCGATGTCACGCATCCGGCAATCATCATGAGCCACGGCTGGGGCGGGCGCGGTGCGCAGTTTCGTGCGTTTGTGCCGAGGCTGGTTGCAGTTGGTTATCAGCCGATCATCTTCGATCACATCGGCCACGGCATGAGTGAAGGTCGGCAGGCCGCGCTGGTCGATTTCTGGCGCGGTGTGGATGCGGTGTGGGATCATATGAGCGCTGAGGGTGTAAATGTCGCGGGATTGATCGGCCATTCACTCGGCTCGGCGGGCATTGCCAGCGCGCTGCGTCGCCCGCTCTCGGGCAAGGCACATATCGGCAACCCGCGCGCGGTATTGATCGCCCCGCCCGCTTCGCTGATCGGCTACTCGCGATTATTCTCGCGCTACTTGGGCATTCCCGAACGCATTCGCGCAGCGATGCAATGGCGATTTGAAAAGCGTTATGGCGTGGATTGGCAGGAATTTGAATTGCCGGATTCGGTTGCAAATATTAACGCACCCGCACTGTTCATACATGATCGCGACGATAAAGAAACGCGTTTCGATGGCAGTATGGCGCTCGCATGTACATGGCCCGATGCGCGCCTGCATGTGACTGAGGGATTGGGGCATCGGCGCATTTTGCGAGACCGTGCGGTGGTTCAAGTATGCGTTGACTTCATCACAGATCAAGTCACGTTTTCAAGGCCGCCCTCGCAATCAGAGTGCAACTATGACCAACCTGCTCCACTCTACTGAGGAGATCAATATGAAACTATTGGCTATTACCGCCACATCAAGTGCTGCGATTGCGGCGTCGCATATTGCAGACATCATGGTGGTAGCGCCTGAGATTGACGCAATGACGCTGCAGCGTAGCATCGCAAATTTTGCGAACAACGTGGATGCGGCTCTGGAAATGGTTGTGCCACAATAGGGTACAACATGCCCATACCGGAGGAGTCCATGCAACAGTCGATGATGCAGCGTCCGCTGCTCATTTCTTCACTAATCGAATTCGCGGCGGCGAATCATGGCGATACCGAAATCGTTTCGCGAAGAGTCGAAGGCGATATTCATCGCTATAACTATCGCGATGCCAATCGTCGTGCGAAGCAGTTGGCGAATGCGCTAAAACATTTGGGCGTGAAAGTAGGTGATCGTGTTGCCACACTTGCATGGAATGGTTATCGTCATTTCGAAATTTACTATGGCGTGTCGGGAATGGGTGCGATCACGCACACAATCAACCCGCGATTATTTCCGGAGCAAATCGCCTACATCGTCAACCATGCGGAAGATGGATATCTGTTTTTTGATTTAACTTTTCTGCCGATACTGGAAGCACTCGCGGCAAAATTGCCGACCATAAAAGCATTCGTCGCGATGACAGATCGTGCACACATGCCAGATATGGCTCAGGCGAAAATTGCGAATCTGCTTTGCTATGAAGATTTGCTTAGCGCTGAAGCACCCGATTTTGCATGGCCCGCGCTTGATGAAAATTCACCTTCCGGACTTTGCTACACATCGGGTACGACGGGCAATCCAAAAGGTGTTTTGTACACACATCGTTCGACGATTTATCACACCTATGCGGCGATGTCGCCGGAAGGGTTTTGTTTGACATCGCGCGATGTGCTGCTGCCGGTGGTGCCGATGTTTCACGTCAACGCATGGGGCACGCCCTACATGGGCCCGGCGTCAGGTGCGAAGCTGGTGTTCCCCGGGCCTGCGCTGGACGGCGCAAGTTTGTATGCGTTATTCGAAGGTGAAGGCGTGACCACCAGCGCAGGCGTGCCGACGGTGTGGATGGGGTTATTGAATTATATGAAGTCGAGCAATCTCAAATTCAGCACATTTAAAGAAACCGTGATTGGTGGATCAGCGTGTCCACCCGCAATGATTAAATCATTCGAACATGATTTTGGCGTGACGGTGGTGCACGCGTGGGGCATGACAGAAATGTCGCCGCTCGGCACGATATGTCGCATGAAATTAAAACATCAACAACTGTCAGCGGAAGCGCAAGACGCGATCAAAGCCAAACAAGGTCGCGCGATTTTTGGTATCGAGATGAAAGTTGTCGATGACCAAGGCCATGCGCTCCCACACGACGGCAAAGCTGCCGGTGATTTGCTGGTGCGCGGCCCGTGGGTGGTGGAACACTATTTCAAGGAAGAAAAATCCGCACTCGTGGATGGCTGGTTTGCGACCGGGGACGTGGCCAATATTGACGCGGATGGCTACATGCAAATCACGGATCGATCAAAAGATGTAATTAAATCCGGCGGCGAATGGATCAGCTCGATTGAGCTGGAGAATATCGCGATGGCGCACCCATCCGTATTTGAAGCGGCAGTGATTGGCGTGGCGCATCCGAAGTGGGATGAGCGTCCGTTGGTGCTCGCGGTATTAAAACCAAATATGACGCTCACCCGCGATGAGTTGATCAAATTTTTCGACGGCAAAATCGCAAAATGGATGATTCCGGATGATGTGGTTTTTGTCGATCAATTACCGCATACGGCAACGGGGAAATTATTAAAAACGAAGTTGCGTGAGGAATATAAGGATTACAAATTGCCGGGCTGACTGGGGCGTAACTGAGTCAATGCGCCATCCAAGACCACTGTCATTCCGAACCCGGTTTTATTGGGTGAGAAATCTGTTTTTTTAGTTGTGTCGTACTGTTATGCAAGAAGCAGATCCCTCGCAAAAGCATCTCGGGATGACAACTAAAGTCTAGTATTTCGGCGGCTTTTGGAGCAAAAAGCCGTGAAAACGCCCGTCTATATTGGCCTCTCAAAATAGAAGAGCAAATAAAAAACGCCGACGATTTAAATCGTCGGCGTTTCATTTTGCTACATGAACATTGCTTTACTTCACCGAAACTTCTACGCGGCGTGCTTCCGCATTGTCCCCCGTGCCGGTTACCACTTCCGGCTTTTTCATCTCGATCCGATCTTCCGCAATGCCCGCCGCTTTCAATGCTTCACGAACCGCCTTGGCGCGATCTTTGGCGAGCTCTTCATTTTTAACGGCATCGCCTGTCGCATCGTGAAAACCGGACAGTGTTACTTTCGCGGCTGCATTTTCTTTCGCACTCGCAATCACCGGCTCAAGCGATTTCGCGCTGTCGGCGGGCAAGTCCTTGGCACCTGTCACAAAGTAAATTTTTGCGAGTGCGGCTGATGCGATCACGGCCGGTGCTGCTGTTGGCATAGCTGGCGCGGCAGGGGCCGAAACTACTGGCGCAGGCGCTGCTTTCGTTTCCACAATCACCGGTGGCTTCGCTGATGCCGCAACCGCTTTCGCACTGTCGCTTCCCGTGCCAAACACCGGCACAATCATCAACGCCACGATGTTGATAATTTTAATCAACGGATTCACCGCCGGGCCTGCCGTGTCTTTGTATGGATCACCCACGGTGTCGCCCGTTACCGCCGCTTTATGCGCGTCAGAACCTTTGCCACCATGATGACCTTCTTCGATGTATTTCTTGGCGTTATCCCACGCACCGCCGCCGGTACACATCGAAATCGCCACAAACAAGCCGGTGATAATCGTGCCCATCAGCATGCCGCCGAGCGCTTGCAGGCCCGAATCCCAGCCCATCAGCAAACCAACAATCACGACAATCAAGATCGGGGCTAATACAGGCAACAGCGAAGGAATAATCATTTCCTTGATCGCGCCCTTGGTCAGTAAATCCACCGCGCGTGAATAATCCGGCTTGCCGGTGCCATCCATAATGCCTTTGATTTCGCGGAACTGGCGGCGCACTTCTTCCACCACCGCGCCTGCACATCGGCCAACCGCTTCCATCGCCATCGCACCGAACAAAAACGGAATCATGCCACCTGCGAACAAGCCGATGATGACGGCCGGGTTTGATAAATCAAACGTCAAATGACGACCAGTTTCTTCGAGCTTATGCGTGTAATCGGCAAACAAAACGAGTGATGCTAAACCGGCCGAGCCAATCGCATAGCCTTTAGTCACCGCCTTGGTTGTGTTGCCGACCGCATCCAGCGGATCAGTCACATCGCGCACTGATTTCGGCATTTCCGCCATCTCCGCGATACCACCGGCGTTGTCCGTGATCGGGCCGTATGCATCAAGTGCCACCACAATACCAGCCATCGACAACATCGATGTCGCAGCAACCGCGATGCCATACAAACCTGCCAATGCGAACGACGCATAAATCGCCACGCACACCGCCAACACCGGCCAAGCGGTTGAGCGCATCGACACGCCGATACCCGCAATGATGTTGGTCGCGTGGCCTTTGGTTGACGCCTCAGCCACATGCTTCACCGGCGCATATTGCGTGCCGGTGTAGTACTCGGTAATCCACACCAGAAACGCGGTTAATACCAGACCGACGACCGCGGCACCGTAAAGGCTATTCACCGACAAATAGGGATAGTTGGCCACCACCGGTTCCATGATCCATTTCGTGATCGGGTAGAACGCAATCAGCGCCAATACGCCCGCAACCGCCAGGCCGCGATAAAGCGCATTCATGACATTGCCGCCGTCATTGGTTTTCACGAACAAGCAGCCAATTACCGACGCAATAATCGCGAAGCCACCGAGCACCAAGGGATACACGACCACATTGCCCACCGTGCCGGGCGCATCCAAAATCAGCGCGCCTAACACCATCGTCGCAATAATCGTTACCGCGTAAGTTTCAAACAAATCCGCTGCCATACCGGCGCAATCACCGACGTTATCACCGACGTTGTCCGCAATCACAGCAGGGTTGCGCGGATCATCTTCTGGGATACCGGCTTCAACCTTGCCAACCAGATCCGCACCAACGTCAGCGCCTTTGGTAAAAATACCGCCGCCGAGACGCGCGAAAATTGAGATCAACGAGGAACCAAATGCGAGACCGATCAGCGGCTTGATCGTGTCACTCATCTTGGCACCGAATGGAGCGGAGCCGTTCAGCGCATAGAAAAATCCGACCACGCTTAACAGACCCAAACCAACCACCAACAAACCGGTGACCGCGCCGCCTTTGAACGCAATATTCAACGCAGGATTAATGCCACGACGCGCCGCCTCTGCCGTCCGCACGTTCGCGCGCACGGAAACATTCATGCCGATAAAACCGGCGAGACCGGACGCAATCGCGCCAATCGCGAAACCAACTGCGGTCACCAGGCCGAGACCAGGAATAAAAATCAGCGCGAAAAACAGCACCACGCCGACTAGCGCAATCGTTGCGTACTGGCGATTCAAATACGCCTTGGCACCGGCCTGAATCGCGGCGGCGATTTCGCGCATGCGCTCATTGCCGTCCGACTGCGAAATAATCCATTTGGCCTGCCACGCACCATAAATCAAGGCGAAGATTGCGCATAAAAACGCAAGCAGCAAGCCACCATTTAATCCACTCAACATTATCTTTTCTCCCGAAATGAGTACAGCTCTAAAACACAAATTCGCACTACGCGTGTTAC
>JANXWW010000264.1 GCA_025350945.1 Burkholderiales bacterium | reverse complement strand
GGAGCACATATGGCAAAACTTAACGTTAACGGCAAGGTGCGGGAATTCAGCGCGGATGAGGGCACACCCCTCTTGTGGGTGTTACGCGAACAGCTTGGATTGACCGGTACGAAATATGGCTGCGGGCTCGCGCAATGCGGTGCGTGTACGGTGCATATTGATGGTGTGCCGACGCGTAGCTGCGTGCGACCGGCTTCGTCAGTGAAAGCGACCGAAAAAATTGTGACCATCGAAGGCCTTTCGCCGGATGGTTCCCATCCGCTGCAAAAAGCGTGGGTGGCGCTAGATGTGCCGCAGTGTGGGTATTGCCAGTCGGGCATGCTTATGGCGGCGGCAGCACTGCTGAAAGCAAAGCCGAATCCGAGTGATGCGGATATTGATGCGGCGATGACCAACATTTGCCGATGCGGCACATTCAATCGCATTCGTGCGGGTATCAAGGCGGCGGCGAAAGGGGGCGATATGAAAAGTGCATCGCTCGATATTCAACATATTGCGCTAGCGAATGAGGTGACAAAATCATGAGCACAATAAATACATCACGCCGAAAGTTCCTGGGTGCTTCTGCATCATTGTCAGCGGCGACAGCAGGAAGTCTGGTGGTCGGTTTCCACATTCCATTTATTAAATCTGCTGAAGCGCAAACGCCAGCCACCGCGTTAAATCAAGGCACCGCACCTGAAGTCAATGCATGGGTGGTGGTAGAGCCCAACGATACGGTCATCATTCGCATCGCGCGATCCGAAATGGGGCAAGGCACGCTCACCGGTCTCGCACAATTGGTGGCGGAAGAGCTCGAATGTGATTGGGCCAAAGTGACGACTGAATATCCGACGCCGGGCCAAAATCTGGCGCGCGAACGCGTGTGGGGAAGTTACGGCACAGGCGGTAGCCGTGGCATTCGCGACTCGCATGATTACGTGCGCAAGGGTGGCGCGACCGCGCGCATGATGCTGATGCAGGCCGCCGCAGATGAATGGAAAGTACCGGTCTCAGAATGTAGTGTCGCGAAAAGTGTCATCACGCACTCCGCATCAAAGCGCACGACAACTTATGGCAAAGTGGCCACGGCCGCTGCGAAAATCACACCGCCAAAAGAGGTCACATTAAAAGATCCAAAAGACTGGAAGCTCGTTGGCAAACGGCTGGCGCGTTTGGATACGAATGACAAAACGACAGGCAAGCAAATTTACGGCAGCGATTTGGTGTTGCCCAATATGTTGAATGCGGCGATTAAAGATTGCCCCGTGTTCGGCGGCAAAATTAAAAGCGTGGATGATGCGGCGGTGTTAAAACGCCCTGGCGTGAAAAAAGTAATCCGCGTTGGCGATAGCGCCGTGGCCGTGGTCGCGGACACATGGTGGCGCGCGAAAACGGCGCTGGACGCATTAAAAATCGAATGGGACGAAGGCCCAAACGCGAAACTATCGAGCGCCGATATTGCGGCAACATTGAAGGCCGGGCTGGATGCAAAAGACGGCATCATCGGCAATCAGATGGGCGATGCGGCTGAGGCAATAGCCAAGTCAGCAAAGAAAATTGAAGCAGTATATTCCTACCCGTATCAAAACCACGCTACGATGGAAACCATGAATGCGACGGCAAAATACACGCCGGAACGCTGCGAAGTATGGACGCCCACACAGAACGGCGAGGCGGCACTCGCGGCGGCAAGTGAGGCATCCGGTTTGCCACCAGCGAAATGCGAAGTCTACAAAATGTTGCTGGGTGGCGGCTTTGGGCGGCGAGGTGCGGTGCATGATTGGGTGCGCCAGGTGGTGGCGATTGCGAAAGAAATGCCCGGTATTCCCGTAAAGTTGATTTGGTCGCGCGAAGAAGATATGCTGCACGGGCGTTTTCATCCGGTCACGCAATGCAAAATGACGGCAGGGCTTGATGCGGAAGGCAACATCACCGGCTTCAATATGCGCATTTCCGGCCAATCGATTCTGGCGGCCGTGGCACCGCAAAATATCAAGGATGGCAAAGACCCCGCCGTGTTTCAGGGCTTGAATCCATCCGGACCGGAAACCGCCATCGGCTACACATTTCCCGCGCTGATGATCGATCATGCGATGCGCAATCCGCCGGTGCCACCGGGGTTTTGGCGCGGCGTGAATTTGAATCAGAACGCGATTTATCTCGAATGTTTTATTGATGAAATCGCACATGCAACCAAACAAGATCCGTTGGCACTACGCCGCAAGCTGATGGTGAATCATCCAAAACATTTGGCGGTGTTGAACGCTGCGGCTGAAAAAGCGGGATGGGATAAACCTGCGCCGAAAGGCATCTTTCGCGGACTTGCGCAGACAATGGGTTTTGGCAGTTACGTTGCGGCGTGTGCGGAAGTCTCGGTCAACGATAAGGGTGCGCTGAAAATTCACCGAATTGTCGCCGCGACTGATTGCGGCTACGCGGTCAATCCACAGCAAATTGAAGCGCAAGTTGAGGGCTCGTTTGTGTATGGATTATCGGCAGCACTATATGGTGAATGCACGCTCAAAGATGGCCGCATGATGCAACAAAATTTCGACACATATCAAACCTTAAAACTGGCCGAGATGCCGAAAGTGGAAACGGTGATTGTCGCCTCAGGCGGATTCTGGGGCGGCGTGGGTGAGCCGACGATTGCTGTTGCTGCACCGGCGGTTTTGAATGCGATTTTTGCGGCGACCGGAAAGCGCATTCGTGATTTGCCGCTGAAGAATCAGTTGCTGGCAAAGGCATAAATATTTTTACGTGCAACCGTTGTGAAATTGCAAGCGCGAATATTAACCAGGCTTATTACGTCGGCCCTGCTTCTTATCGTCAGCGGAATAGGCAACAAAACAGGCAGTGCGGGCGATACTGCGTCCTACGTTGTGACGATGGATGCCATCAATGAGCCGCTGCAAGGCCTCACCGGGGATGCTACGCGGGGGCGCGCGATTGTGGCCAACCGACAGGTGGGGCTTTGTTTATTGTGCCATCAAGCGCCGATTCCGGAAGAGCGCTTCCAGGGCAATTTGTCGGTTAATCTCACCGACGTTGGCAATCGTGTCACCGCCGGGCAGCTACGCATGAGATTGGTTGACGCGCGGAAATTGAACTCAGCCTCGATCATGCCGTCTTACTATCGCGCTGAAAACCTCACGCGTGTGAGCCCGGCGCTGCAAGGGCGCACCATTT
>JANXWW010000240.1 GCA_025350945.1 Burkholderiales bacterium | reverse complement strand
CAATCGCGAAAGTTGCAGAAGTGGATGCAGATGGTAGTTATGGCGAATGCGGCCCAGTTTGCGCGTTGAAAAATTGGCGGGATCATCGACATCAATACGAAACGCTTGCGGCGTGAACGCGGGTGTGGGTGAGTCATCCGTGCTGATTTTTATCGATTTATGATCGGCGATATTCACGGCGTCCAGATTCATAATATTCCTCCAGAATTCTTGTCAACTTAGTAATAAATTATAGGACATTATCCGTCTTCATCAGCGCAAGTCAGATACCAGCGCGTCTCATCGAGCAAAGTGGTTTGGTCATGGGTATTTACGGATGAAGTATCGGCTCTGGATGTGGCTGAAACGGTTGCATACAGTGGCCGCGCCTGACGCTTCATCATGCCCGCCACTTCTAGCTCATTTTGAATCGATTCAGCGCCCAAAAATTCGACTGAAATATTGCTGTGGCCGCGGTGAAAAGCCTCTGCTGATAGCGCGCACCACAGCGC
This sequence comes from Burkholderiales bacterium, assembly GCA_025350945.1. Lineage (GTDB taxonomy): Bacteria > Pseudomonadota > Gammaproteobacteria > Burkholderiales > Usitatibacteraceae > UKL13-2. The sequence continues at coordinate 2,275 of JANXWW010000240.1, read as the reverse complement.
TTTGCCTGCATCAGGCTCGGATAAGTCAACTAGAAAGTCGTGAACTTCCAATGAGTCCCCGCCGATAGCGCAAGCGGCGTAGGCAATGAGCTGGTTATCAACAGCAGATAAGAGCGTGAAAAAACGGTAAGTTCTTAAGGGGCACTCGGCAAAGCGCCATGTCAAAAATGCACTGTCGCGAACACCGATCAAAACGTCCCGCCACTTGTTATGCGTCTTTACTTTTTGCCATAAAACATCGAATCGAGCATCGGGTCGATCAATCCACTGTCGCTGAAATTTTGGTTGCGCGATGCTTTGTAAAGCCAATGCCCCTAGGCGAATGCGGTCAATAATCGCGCCGATGATTCGGCTTATCCAAATCGGCGCATGGCGGGATAAATAGCCTGCTGAGCGCAACATGCGCACGCGTCGCACCATTTGTCCCACCGACTGATAGCCAATACGTTTGACGACGGCCAACGATTTTGGATTGGGAAGTCCATACAGGAGTGTGTGCGTGCGATTTTCTTCAAGTGCTATGCGTCGTATTTCTTTTTGTAAAAAAAGCGCCGGAAACAGTGTTCTGTATTCGGGTAACGCGACAAAATCAACCAGCTCGCCAGCCGTCAGTAATTTTGTGTTCATGTGCATATGGCGTGTGGCGACGGCCGCAACGCCCACAGCCTCTGGTTCGCCAGCAACATGCAAGAAAAACGCTTGTGGCTGGCCGTCAGGATTTTTGCGGTAGTACCAATCGAATTTCGCTTCCGGCATGCCCGCATGAGCAAGGCCGCGCTTCCACAGGCCGAGAATTTGCTCGCTGTCGAGGTTAATGTTGGCAGCAGTAAGCGTGTAAATCGGCGAATTGTTGGACATGAGTGCAGAGCAATTATTATTTTTTGGAAACTACTTTCGCTGAATACTATGCGCCATGTCCAGCCCAAAGTGCAACCAGCGCGCGCACGTTTCCGTGAGCATCGGTAATTTCCGCAATATCCGCGTACCCGTTGTGTTGCTCCAAACGTTTGCGTATGCCGCGCCCTTGGCCGAGTCCCAATTCAAAAGCCAACGTGCTGCCGGGCTTGAGAAAACGCGGTGCTTCTGCGATCAATCGTTGCAGTATGCGAATGCCGAGCGGCCCACCGTCAAAAGCCAGACGTGGCTCGTGACCAATAATTTCGCTTGCCATCACATCAACCTTGCCGCTGGAAATATAAGGCGGATTACATACCAACAAATCCATTTTGCCATGAAATTCTGGCGTATCAAATGGTGTCAGTAAATCGCCTGCGCGAAAAGTTACACGATCATCGAGCCATAAATTTTTCGCATTGCTTTGTGCAAGGGCGACAGCACTTTCTGAAAGATCGGCCGCCCATACTCGAGCGCGCGGCGCATGATGGGCGAGCGCCAATGCGAGATTGCCGGAACCGGTGCAAACATCGATCACGATTGCGGTATTTTTTTCGCGAATGATATTTTGTAAACGTGCCAGCGCCGCATGTCCCAGCAGTTCGGTTTCTTCGCGAGGGATCAGTGCATCTCCCGAGACCTGCAATTCAAGCCCCATGAATTGCTGTCGCCCCGTCAGGTGCGCCAGTGGCACGCCGACGATGCGTTGTTGCAGCAGCATTCGTAATTGCGTTGTGGCGTCGGCATCAAGCGTAGGCAAGGCAGTTTCCATTGCGCGCTGAACGGATAGCGGCGCGCCCGCCGCAGCGTGCCATAACGCTTTGAGCGTGGAAGCGACTGTCTCTTCCGGTTTGTCGTCGAGCGTTTGTAATGATGTGGCGAGTAGCGCTTCGCACTCCTGAAACAGCGCAAGTGAAGCTTGATTCTCGTTCAAATCTGAATCTCGGTGACGGGTGCAACCAATACCGGCCCGGCATGCAGATAGCGCGTGGCGTGGCGTTTTGCGGCGATATCGTTATAAATAAATACTGCTTGCGCGAGCGGAATTTTTAAATGCGCTGCCACGTCACTCGCTGGCACGCCATGATTGAGCGCCCATAACGCCACATCCATTCTCGTGTAATCAAGCGCAAAATAAAATTCGTCCTGCCCTTGTTGCAGACTGTAAGTGTCTGCGGTCGGCGTGGCGTTGCAGATTTCTGCGGGGATATTAAGGTGGCGCGCCATGGCGTAAACCTGGGTTTTGTAAAGATGCGCAATCGGTTTTAAATCGGCTGCGCCATCGCCATTTTTGACAAAAAATCCTTGGTCGTATTCCAACCGATTGGGCGTGCCAATCACCGCGTAGTTCAACCGATCTGCGTGAAAATATTCCTGCGTT
>JANXWW010000236.1 GCA_025350945.1 Burkholderiales bacterium | reverse complement strand
AAAACGTCCTGCTGTGGCGCTCGCCACAATATGCCCTTTGCGACCGAGAAACGTTGCCACCGATGCATCCAGTTTGGTATCTGCATTTTCCGCCAGCGCGCTTAAGCCCGCGATGCAGTTTTTGACAAACAATGCCACGCTGCCTTTTTCGGTCAGCGCATAGCTGCCGTCCTTGTGGTGCGTGAGCAATTTGATACCGACTAAATGCCGCGCGTTTCTAGCCACGCAAGCGCTCGGTTTCCCCGATTTAGGCATGTCGCTTACTTGCTGCAGCGCTGCAAATTCGTCGCGGCTGAGTCGCTGAGTGAGGATCGGTTGTTTCATAAAATTAGCCGCGTGCTTTCTGATTTAATTTCATACTGCATGGTACGCCTGATGATCTGGCAACTCGGAAATGTGACCCCATTTAATATTGTAGCAGGGTGAAATTAAATTGTAGATGAAACGCTAATACTGGCGTGCATTTCAAGGAACTAATGGCTGAAGATGCTCGCCAATGCTAGAGTTTGCTTTCTTGATATTAAGAACGCTAAAACCGTCTACAAATCAAATAATTAGCAAAAGCACTATTGAAAAATAGCCTCTTTTGCTATAATTGAAGGTTCCCCGCTAATTTATTTGGCAATTGGCAAAACTCATTGTGCATTAAAGGCGCCATGGGTGGCTCATTGCATAACACGCACATCACCGCAAACGGATACCACCCACATGGCACGCAAACCCAAAAGCGCTCGTGATCACGACGAATTCCCGATCCCCAATTTTAAGGCGAGCAAACAGGAAGCCGCAAAAATTGACGTTGAAGTCCAACGAACGCGCCTAAAAAGCCTGATTAATTTAGGCAAAGAGCGCGGATTTTTGACTTACGCGGAGATCAACGATCATTTGCCGGATATGGTCGATGCCGAGCAGATTGAATCGATTACCACCACCTTTAACGAGATGGGGATTCAGGTTTACGACGAGGCCCCCGACGCTGAAACCTTGTTGATGACGGAAGCCGCACCGGTTTCGTCCGATGATGATGATGCCGAGGAAGAAGCAACGGCTGCGCTGACCACAGTTGATTCCGAATTTGGTCGCACCACCGATCCTGTGCGCATGTACATGCGCGAAATGGGCTCGGTTGAATTGCTGACGCGCGAAGGCGAAATCGAAATCGCCAAGCGTATCGAAGACGGCTTGAAGCACATGATCTACGCGATTTCATCGTGCCCGACGACGATTCAGGAAATTTTGAATCTCGCCGACAAGGTTGAGAACGACGAAATGCGAATTGATGAAGTCGTTGATGGCTTGGTGGACCCGAACGAAGCCGAAGTTGCTGAAGCGGCGTTGTCAGAAGAAGAGCTCGACGATGCGGAAGAAATCGAAGAAGAGGAAGACGAGGACGGCTCGATTGCTGCCGCCAATCTCGAACTGCTAAAACAGGATTCACTGGCGAAATTTAATTCAATTCGCAAAACATTTAAGCGCATGAAAAAAGTGTTGGCCGAAAAAGGTCATCGCTCACGCGCGTACAAAGATTTGCAGGAAGAAATTTCCAACGAGTTAATGCAAATTCGCTTCTCGGCCAAGCAGGTTGAGTTGCTGTGCAGTTCGCTCCGCGGGCTGGTCGAAGGCATTCGTCAACGCGAGCGTGAGATTCAGGAATTGTGTGTCAAAAATTCCGGCATGCCGCGCCCGCATTTTATCAAGTCTTTCCCCGGCAACGAAACCAATGTGAAGTGGATTGCTGAAGAAATTGCGAACGGTAAATCGTATGCGCTTTCGTTGACAAAATTCAAGCCGTCGATTTTGGAGCAGCAGGAAACGCTGATCGAATTGCAAAAAGAAGTGGGTCTGCCGATCAAGGATCTGAAGGAAATCGCCCGTCAGATGAGTACCGGTGAGGCCAAAGCCCGCCGCGCCAAACGTGAAATGATTGAGGCTAATTTGCGCCTCGTGATCTCGATTGCCAAGAAATACACTAATCGCGGTTTGCAGTTCCTGGATTTGATTCAAGAGGGAAATATCGGTTTGATGAAGGCCGTGGACAAGTTTGAATATCGCCGCGGTTATAAATTTTCGACTTACGCCACGTGGTGGATTCGTCAGGCCATCACGCGTTCCATCGCTGATCAGGCGCGCACGATTCGCATTCCTGTGCACATGATTGAGACAATCAACAAGATGAATCGCATCTCGCGGCAAATCTTGCAGGAAACCGGGCTTGAGCCCGACCCGGCCACGCTTGCGGTGAAAATGGAAATGCCGGAAGACAAGATTCGCAAGATCATGAAAATTTCCAAAGAGCCGATCTCAATGGAAACACCAATCGGTGACGACGATGATTCGCATTTGGGTGACTTTATTGAAGACACGAATTCATTGGCACCGCTCGATTCCGCACAATACGGCTCGTTGCGCGATGTGACCAAAGACGTGCTGGATTCACTCACGCCACGCGAAGCAAAAGTATTGCGGATGCGTTTTGGTATTGAGATGAACACCGATCACACGCTAGAAGAAGTGGGCAAACAGTTTGATGTGACGCGCGAGCGGATTCGTCAAATAGAGGCCAAGGCTTTGCGTAAACTGCGTCATCCTTCGCGCAGTGAAAAGCTGAAGAGTTTTCTCGAAACTGACAGCTAAATTCGAATCAGGATTGAAGCATCGGTAAAGTACGGGCAGTGGACAAGAATCCACTGCCCGTTTGTGCTTTTGAGCGCTTTTGATCGCTTTTTGATTTATAGCAGTTTCGCCTACTTCGGTTACGATATAGGCGTTGCACATGTTGTCATTGCTGCACTTCGACAATTTGATTCAATATCCTAAATTGTTGTGGCAGTCAGGGCTGGTTTTGTAAAGCTATTCTAAAAAAAGTCAAACATGGAAAACCGAAACGGCATCGCTGCTCAATTCACCCGTAGTCGAAGTATCGTATCGGTGCTCGCGTTGAGCTTGTTATGTTCCAGTTTCTTTCTATGTGTGCAGGTGGCTGCAGCAACATCAGGATTTGCCGCTTCACCCAACCCAGCTGAGCCATCAGCATCACTACGTTCTCGCTTAGCACTCAGCGCCGGTGAGCTCGATTATGTTCGCGCAGCAAAACCCGTTCGCGTTGGTATCACCGGCAATGGTCCGCCGCTCTACCAAATCAACGATGCCGGTGAACTCGACGGGATGGCTGGCGATTATTTGAAGTGGGTGAGTGAATATACGGGCCTCATATTCACACCGGTTAGGTTCGCCACTTTTGACGATGTGATGAAAGCTGCCGCTACGGATCAAATTGATTTGCAGCCACTGTTCGGAATCGATAGAGCGCCTCTTCCGAATTTTTCGTTGACCCGCCCGTATCTGAGCTCGCCGATTGTCTACATCGTGCGGCGCGGTCTCACTGACGTATCACCAACGAATAATTTTAACGGCTACAAGGTCAGCGTTATTCGCGCGACCGCTACTGATGAATACGTGGCGCGCACACTGCCCGCAGCCAAACTGATTCAATACCCGGACGGTGCTCAGGCATTGAACGCTGTCTCGACAGGCGAGGCGGATGTGTTTGTCGGTCCGCTGGCGTTGGCAAACTATCTCATCGATAAAAATCTTTTAATCAATCTCGACCTTCGCGGCGAGATGGATACAAAGCCAGGCACTTATGGCATGGCTGTGTCGAATAATCCGCCGGAACTGGCGTCGATTGTAAACAAAGCGCTTGCGGCCATGACGCCTGCTGATGATGCCGCGATTCGAAGTAAATGGGCACCCGTTCAGAGCCTTTTAAAGCCACTGGACATGCAGGCAATGCTCACGCCTGCAGAGCGCGAATGGGTCAAACAAAATCGCGAACTCAGGGTCGCCTACGATCAGGAATTTGTCCCCTTCAGTTTTACCAACCCAAGTGGTGTCATGTCTGGTTTGGCGGCTGATTATTTAAAACTCGTTGAGCAAAAGGTGGGGTTGAAGGTGATCGCGGCGAAGCCGGATTCCTGGGATGGTGCGCTGGCGGCAGTGCGCACGGGCCGTGCAAACCTCTTGATCGCATCGGCGCGCAACGATGAGCGGCGCACCTATTTAACGTTTGTTGGGCCCTACGCTGGCGTGCCCACCGGCATTGTCGCGAAGCTCGAAGACAAAACCATTGTCAGCATGGACGATTTGGCGAGTGACCGCGTGGCCGCTATCCGCAGCCATTTCTTGCTGCCCGCGCTTAAGCGACAATATCCGGGGATACAAATCGTTGAAGTCGAGTCCCAGCGCGCCGCCCTTGATGCGGTCGAGAACGGCGAGGTACGCGCAGCCATCGGTAATCTGAATGTGATCGACCCGATTTTGCAACGTCATTTTTTAGGCGCGCTTCGGGTTGTCAACACCGTGCCGCGCGGTGACAGCGAACTCTACTTCGCGGTACCGAATGGTGGCCCTGAGCTTGCGCGCATATTGCGCAAAGGACTTGACGGCGTTACTCCACAAGAACATGCCGCACTACGACAAAAATGGCTTCACGTGACGTATCAGTCAGGCGTGCCGTGGCGAAAAATATTGCAATTCGGTTTACCCATCGCGGTGGCGCTACTCGGCGTGATGCTGGCGACACTGTGGTGGAACCAAAAACTAAAAAAAGAAATTGCCTTGCGCACGCTCGCCGAATCCAGATTGACTGAGGCCTTGAAAGCGGCTGAAACCATGAGTGAGGCCAAGTCCCGATTCTTAGCCACGATGAGCCATGAAATTCGCAATCCGGTATCGGGCATTGTCGGCACAGCGCACGCCCTGATGCGGCGTGCGCAATCGCCACCTGAGCGAGAGAGCCTACAGGTCATCCGCGACTCCGGTGATTACCTAATACGACTGTTAACGCAGGTGCTCGATTATTCCAAATCAGAGGCGGGCAAATTTACCCTGGTGGCGGAATGGGTGGATCTCAGGCGACTCATCGAGGAGTCGATTAACCCGTTTCGCTATGTGGCGGAACAGAAAAATCTGCAACTTAATATTGCTGTCGAAGGCTCGCTCGCGGCGCACCATGAAGTAGACCCCATGCGGCTACGGCAAGTGATCACAAATCTGGTGTCGAATGCGATCAAATTTACCGAGAAGGGTGGCGTTAAAATTATGTTATCCGCTGACAGCTTGGTCAACGACAAGCAATCAGTGCGTATTCGGGTGCAGGACACAGGCTCGGGTATTCCCGACTCGGCGCGCGAGTCGCTATTCGAGCCCTATGCACAGACCGAGGTGGGTCGTAAGCGTCTCGATAGCACCGGTTTGGGCTTAAGCATTTGTAAAGAAACCATTGAGCGTTTGGGTGGGTCGGTTCGCCTGCTGCATAACGAAGAGTTGCCGAATACGATTTCTCTTAATCTGCCCGGCGCATGTTTTGAAATCACGTTGAATTTACCCGCCAGCATCAATTCTGACCAGGAAAAAGGAAAAGCCAAGGACGCAACCACAAGTGGCTTGGCGAGTGTGCAGAGAGTGCAAAAAGTTACAGATCAAAAGCCAAACACATCCCTCGCGGGCGAGTCGCCGCCAGATCAGTCGCTGGTGAATAACACTCGACTATCCATACGACCATCCATACGCGTTTTATTGGCGGATGACGATGCGCTCAATCTTGCGCTGCATCGAGAGGTTCTGGAGGGTGCCGGCTATATCGTGGACACAGCTGCGAATGGTCACGCTGCATTTACGCTGTGGTTGCGCGAGGGCCACGAGATTATTTTTAGTGACGGATCCATGCCGGTGATGTCCGGCCTTGAATTTGTAAAGGCGGTGCGCGCAGCGGGCATATCACCTTCTGCCATTTCGTCCAAAGCAGCCAAGCCGTGGTTTGTATTGCTGACATCGTATTCATCAGCGCTGGATCGTGATGATTTCATCCGGGCCGGAGTTGATGATTTTATTGAAAAACCGCTGCTGCCGCGTGGCCTGCAAGAGGCGATGGTGCGTCGCGATGACGCATTGAAAATTAGAGCGTCGAGTTAGCCTGACAGCCTATATATTTCAGGGCAACTTCAACGATACATTTATCGTGTTCAGATTACCGTTTGGCGCAGTGCCTGCGGGTTCGACTGAAAACCCTAACGACGTTGCGAGTCTGAGCATACCCAGATTCATGGGATGTATTGATCCCTGAATATGCACATAGCCTACGGCGCGTGCACATTCAATTAACGCCCGCATGAGTTGTGATCCCAGCCCACGTGCCTGCCATGCATCACCAATCGTGATGGCAAACTCAATGCTGATACGATCAGGATTTGGATGATAGCGCGCAACGCCGACGATTTTTTCGTTTTCTGGTGTCGAAATATCAAGAGCTACCAACGCCATTTCACGCGCATAGTCGAGCTGGGTAAAACGCGCAATCATGTCGGCGGACAGTTCGGTCACGGGATGCAGAAATCGATAATAGCGTGCCTCCTGCGAAAGTGATGCAACGAACGAACGCTCGCGTTCTGCATCATCGGGGCGGATGGCGCGCATTACTAAACTTGCCCCATCTTTAAGCGTTAACGTGCGCTCCAGCTCGACCGGATACGGGTGAATCGCCATATGTGCGTAGCGGCTCGTCCAGCCATTATCGGCGGCATCCGTATCGATTGCGATGCGCGCATCCAACACAGCGGCACCAAGAGGATGCGCAAGCACCGGATTCAAATCCATCTCGCGAATCCATGGCAACAAGCAGGCGATGGTGGAAACGCGCACCAAAATATTGATGAGCGCGTCTTTATCAATCGCGGGGACGCTGCGATATGCGCCAAGAATTCTGTTCACACGCGTGGCGTGAATTAAATTTGCCGCGAGAGTGCTGTTGAGCGGCGGCAAGGCCACTGCGGTGTCCCGGATTGCCTCGACCGCGATACCGCCTGTTCCAAAAGCGATGACTGGCCCGAATATGGCGTCGCGTGATAAACCCACCAGCACCTCACGTGCATTGGCAAATTTGAGCATCGGCTGAATGTTTACGCCGTCAATAACAGCTTCTGGCTGGACTTGCTTTACATGCTCAACCATTTCGTCGAATGCGTTGCTGACTTGGCGTAAATTCATCAGATTCAAGCGTACTCCGCCCACGTCACTTTTGTGCGTGATGCTCGGCGATTGAATCTTCATGACGACCGGATAGCCCCGCGCTTTGGCGATGACCAGAGCTGCCTCGCGCGTGGTAGCAAGTGTGCCCAACACCACAGGTAAACCAAAAGCTAAGAGTATTTGTTTGGCTTCATCCTCGTTCAGTAAAGTACGTTTGTCGGCTATCACTTTCGCCCGAATGCTCTCTGCTTTTGCCACGGCCACTGCGGATTCCGCCAAATCCATAAGCTGGGTGGCAGGTGCTGCGGTGAGCAATAGTTGTTGGTGACGGCGAAACTTGGCGAGATAAGAAAATGCCTCGATTGCATTTTCTGGCGTGAGAAAATTGGGGATGCCAGCGTGATCAAACATGGCTCGCGCCTTCAAGACGGACGAACCTCCCAGCCAAGCGGTAAATACAGGCTTTGAATGTTCGCTGGTTGCTGCGTGCGCTGCTTCGATGGTGGCGGCTGCCGCGTCTTCACCGGTGGTGGTGGCCTGCGGGCAAAACAGCACCAGCAGTGCATCGACGTTAACGTCAGTGGCCACGGTAGCAATCGCGGCGGAAAAGCGATCAGATGTGGCGTCGCCAATGAGATCAATTGGATTCCCGTGCGACCAATGTGCAGGTAGGGCTTTGTCGAGCGCGGCCATGGTTGAGGACGATAACGAGGCAAGCGTGAGGCCATTGTCCGCTGCGCAATCGGCTGCCACTACGCCGGGGCCTCCGCCATTGGTAATGATGGCAAGCCTGTCGTTGTGCAGTGATCGCGAAATGTTCGCATCAGCCAGTAAACGCGCTGCCGCAAAAAGCTGTAGTGATGTTCGCACCCGAATCGCGCCGCTGCGCGCAAGTGCTGCGTCAAAGACGGCGTCGTTTCCGGTGAGTGCGCCGGTGTGACTCGCGACTGCTTTTGTACCAACAGCATCTCGTCCCGCCTTCATGACGATCACTGGCTTAATGCGTGCAGCAGCGCGTAATGCCGAGATAAAGCCGCGTGCATCGCGAATGCCTTCCACGTAAAGCAGGATGCTTTTTGTCTCGATATCATGCACCAGAAAATCCAGCACCTCACCGAAATCCAGGTCCAGCGCGCCACCCAGCGAGATAACGCTGGAAAATCCGATTTCGGTTGTCGCCGCCCAATCGAGAATAGCGGTACACACTGCACCTGACTGCGAGACTAACGCGAGCGATCCCGGGCGTCCCTGTGCGTTCGAAAAAGTAGCGTTTAAGCCGATACTGGGCCGCATAATGCCGATGCAGTTGGGGCCCAGCAAGCGGATATCAAAACGTTTCAACAACGTCTTTATTGCCGATGCGCGGGCGCGCCCCTCTTGCCCCGTTTCAGCAAAACCTGCTGACAGCACAACAGCATGATGAATATTGTTCTCACCGGCATCGGTGAGAATTTTCGCGACCGTCTCACCGGGTGTGGTGACAATAATAAGATCAGGCGCTTCAGGCAGGGCATCTAATACCGGATAGCAGGGGCGATCAAAAACTTTTGTGTGCTTGGGGTTCACTGCATATATGGCCCCTTTAAATCCCGCGACACGCAAGTTTTCCAGGATAAAACGACCGAGCGCACCGGGGCGTTCCGTTGCGCCAACGATTGCCACGGAGTTAGGGGCAAATAAATGCGAAAGATAGTGTGCCGACATAAACCCAAGGTAACACAAGCTAGATTTGAGAGCGTTGCTCATAAAATTTGCGCTGAAATCAGTCGGTATCCGCGATGATGAAGTTATCGCCGTCTTACTTCGCTATAATATTGTGGTAATACTGTAAAAGCTTGTTCTGCAAAAGCTTGTTCTGCAAAAGCTATTTGGTAACTTTGTGTGCTCCCATCCCTTAGGGCCGTTAGCTCAGTTGGTTAGAGCAGAGGACTCATAATCCTTTGGTCGCAGGTTCAAGTCCTGCACGGCCTACCATTTTTATTGCGTTTTCACGCTGATTGTCTTTATTTCATGTAGGTTTTAAGCAGGAAAAGCAAATCGCGCGAAGTTCTCCTACTCAGCTTACGAGCGGCTTACGAAAAAGTGCGCACACACTTGTCTCTAAACGGATACGCTGAAGACTGACTTTGTATTTTGTGCGACCATGATTAGTTACAGATACGTAACAACTAAGGGGTGCCAAGCCGTGCGTGACCATGTAAAATATTGGCATTAGTGCGAAGTTTGCGTTACAGCGATTGAGTGGCAACAATAATGAGTATCGCCTCAGAAGGTCACGCCAAACCGATGAAAAGAAAAATTGCTGTTATTGGCATGTCGTTCCGTTTTCCAGGGACGGATGCTGGGAAATATTGGGCTGATCTACTCGACGGCCAAGATCTTATCAGTGCGGTGGAACCTGGCCGTTGGGCACAGGAGACGTTCCGCCACCCGAATAAAAACCATCCCGGTACCAGCTACACATTTGCAGCGGGTTCAATTGGCGATGTTTCCGGATTCGACGCCGCATTTTTTGGCATTTCCCCGCGCGAAGCGGCGCAAATGGATCCGCAGCAGCGTTT
>JANXWW010000225.1 GCA_025350945.1 Burkholderiales bacterium | reverse complement strand
GAAATCGAGCGGCACCACCTTGATCCTCGTTGGCCACGTGACCAAAGAAGGCGCGCTCGCCGGGCCGCGCGTGCTCGAGCACATGGTCGATACCGTGCTCTATTTTGAAGGCGACACCCACTCCTCATTTCGCCTCATCCGCGCGGTTAAAAATCGCTTCGGCGCAGTCAACGAAATTGGCGTTTTCGCGATGACCGAAAAAGGTCTGCGCGAAGTCACCAATCCCTCCGCGATTTTTTTATCGCAGCACGATACCAATGTCTCCGGAAGTTGTGTCATGGTCACGCAAGAAGGCTCGCGCCCGTTGCTGGTTGAGATTCAAGCGTTGGTCGACGACAGCCACGGCATGAACCCGAAACGCCTCTCCGTCGGCCTCGAACAAAACCGCCTCGCCATGCTGTTGGCCGTGCTGCACCGCCACGGCGGCCTCGCTGTATTCGACCAGGATGTGTTCATCAACGCCGTCGGCGGCGTGCGAATTGATGAGCCCGGTGCCGATTTGGCCGTGCTTCTGGCCATCGTCTCCAGCTTCAAAAACAAACCACTCCCCGCCAAACACGTCGTCTTCGGCGAGATCGGCTTAGCTGGCGAAGTCCGCCCCGTGCAACGCGGGCAGGAGCGCTTACGCGAAGCCGCCAAGCTAGGATTTACCCACGCGATTGTACCGAAGGCGAATAAACCAAAACACAAAATTGACGGCATGGAAGTAATTGGCGTGGATCGGGTGGAGCAGGCGGTGGGGTATTGTCGGGGTGGGTAGTTTTTCTAATTGCGCGAAATTCAATATTTTAGAATAGGACAAAATATGGCTTCAATCGAAGGGTTGATAGAACAATACGAAGTGCTCGTGACAGGAGCGGAACAACTGCCTGATCAAGACTACGCAACTCTTCTGCGAGCGTCGGCGAACGTGCCGGACAATAGTGATTGGACTGATGGGTTGAAGCTGGGCAAGGATGAAGTTGTTCGTGAGATTCGAATGATTCGTGATCAGTTGAAGTTGCTTTTAACAATCGACAGTATTTCGCGCAGTCAGAAGCTGATTTTGGTCTACAACTTGAATAACAGCATCGCTCAGATGCGACAGGTTCTAGACGTGAACCTTCAAGGTTCTAACGCGTGGCAATATATAAATCAAATAAACACCATTCGCTCGCAATTTGAAAGTGCTGGGCTCCCTCTCGTTTATTTGGATAGCGCTGGAAAACAAGCTAGCCCCAAAGCCCTCCAGCTTGCGACACGCGAGGCGTCACAGTTTCTGTTGAAAAAAATTGAAGTGGAAACGTCCAAGCGGGATTTGCAGGAGCTTCTCCAACGAGCTAGGGAGGATCAAACCACCATCGGAGAAGTAAGGGCGTTTGTTGAGCAGCAGCGGCAGGACATAAAAGTAAGCAATGAAAGTATTTCGCATGAGCAAGTTCAAATCACAGTCACAGTTAAAGCGATAAATCAGGCTGCAGAAGACTGTGTTGGCTTCGTTGGCCAAACGAGGATGAATGAAAAGGAGTCGCTAGAGCTCATTGAAAAAATTAAGGATCGTGTTGATTTGATGAATAGAAAGAGTCTTGGTGGAGCGTTCGAAGTCCAGAAAATCGCGCTCGCTAAAACGCGCCTGTATTGGAATTTAGCATTTCTTGCGTCCTTATGCGCACTTGGCCTTACTTCCGGCTATGCCACGTCGCAAGGCGGGAATGTGTCTGACACGTGGGCTTTGGTGAATGTGTTGATAAAAGCGCTTCCAGTAAGCGGTGCATTAATTTGGCTAGCATGGCACTGTGCCTCGAAAGCCGCATCAGTGGAGAAGGTAGCTGAAGATTACGCTTTCAAAGTCGCGGCTGCGATTTCATTTGAGGGATACAAGAAAGAAGTTGAAGGCGATGCCGAGTTGACAAAAGCGCTATTGCAAAAAACTATCCACACTTTCGGAGAGAACCCAATTCGCTTGTACCCCACTGGGAAACAAGCACATTCACCAATCGAGGAATTGCTACAACTCACTGAAGATGATAGAAAGTCATTTGTTAAGTTACTGCTTGATTTGTTCAGGAAGAAAAATAAGCTAGATCCATAAAGCGCGCGGATGCTAGCAATCGTAACCCGTAAGAAGCAACGCGCATTACGGGTCGTTCGTGACGCACGGGAAAACGCGGAATGCGCGTTGCTCCTTCCGGGCTACATTTTCGGTTCGATTCTCATATATAAAAAATTGTAAGGCCTAATATCGGCGAGTGTTTTAGGCCAAAAAATGCTCAAACACCGCCCCAGTGCTTGATCTAAAAAATAAATCCCTTCATAAATGCCATCTCTAAAAATGGAACTTGAACACGCCATCAACGACTGCAAAGACTTCGAAAAGCGCCGTTGATGCAACGTCGCTCGTAAAACCACGAGTACAGAAAATAGAATGTTTTGCAAGCAGCGGCAATGTGTTCGCTGATTTGGGTTTGCGCAATCCCGAAAGCCTTAAAAGAAAATCGATACTCATGATGCAACTCATGAAAGAAATTCGTCGCCTCAAACTTTCGCCAGGTGAATTCGCAGCGCGAATGGATTTGCCAGTGGAGAAAGCCGCGCGGATGCGGCTTGGTCATTTCGATGTTATT
>JANXWW010000223.1 GCA_025350945.1 Burkholderiales bacterium | reverse complement strand
GATACCAACTCGCGGCTCTGCATGTCGTCCGCCGTGACTGGCTATCAACAGACGCTGGGCGTGGATGCGCCGCCTTGCAGCTATGAAGATATCGATCATGCCCAGTGCCTGTTTATTGCAGGATCAAATACGGCCTATGCGCACCCGATTTTATTTCGCCGGATTGAGGCCGCAAAAGAAAAAAATCCTGCGCTAAAAATAATTGTGGTCGATCCACGCTGTACTGAGACGGCCGCATTTGCCGATCTGCATTTGCCGATTTTGCCGGGCACCGATGTCGCGTTATTTCATGGCATGTTGCATGTGATGTTGTGGGAAGAATGGCTTGATCGCGACTACATCGCCGCACACACCGAAGGTTTTGAGGCGTTACGCAGCATCGTGCGCGAAATGAGCGCCGCTGTTGCGGCCGAAATATGCGGGATAAAAGCCAACGACATTATCACCGCCGCGCGCTGGTTTGCGCAATCACCGGCCACGCTCTCGCTCTATTGCCAGGGCCTGAATCAGTCGAGCAGCGGCACGGCTAAAAATGCATCACTCATCAATTTGCATCTGGCCACCGGTGCGATCGGCAAGCCAGGGGCCGGGCCATTTAGCCTGACCGGCCAGCCGAATGCGATGGGTGGACGCGAAGTGGGCGGGCTCGCCACCACGCTCGCTGCACATCGTGATATTGCCAACGTTGCTCATCGCGAGGAGATGCAACAGCTATGGGGCATAGATCGCATCTCGCCCGAGCGCGGCAAAACCGCGGTGGAAATGTTTGAAGCGGCGCGCAAGGGACAGATCAAACTTTTGTGGATTGTCTGCACCAACCCGGCGCAATCGCTGCCTGACCTCACGCTGGTGCAAGAGGCGCTGAGAACGGCCGAGCTGGTGGTGGTGCAAGATGCCTATCGCAATACCGAGACGGCCGCGTTTGCTGACGTGCTGCTACCCGCCACGAGCTGGGGTGAAAAAGAGGGCACGGTCACCAATTCCGAGCGGCGTATTTCACGGGTGCGCACCGCCGTGGGTGCGCCGATGGAAGCGCGACATGATTGGCAAATTGCGTGTGATTTTGCGCAAGCGTTGGAGCAACATCTGCGTCCCGGCAAGCCATCGTTGTTCGCATTCGCTACACCCGAAGCCATCTGGAATGAACATCGTGAGATCACGCGTGGCCGTGATCTCGATATCACCGGATTAAGTTACCGCATGCTCGACGCGAACGGCCCACAACAATGGCCTTTCGCCGAAGGTGCGGCCAACGGAAAAACGCGGCTGTATGAAGACGGGAAATTTTGCACGGCCAATGGTCGCGCAAAATTTTTTGCACAACGCTATATCGCTGTGGCCGAAAAAACCGATGCGCGTTATCCATTGCGGCTCAACACCGGCCGCATGCGCGACCACTGGCACGGCATGTCGCGCACCGGCAACGTCGCACGTCTGTTTGGTCATGCCGCAGAGCCACGTTTGTCTGCCAACGCGAACGATCTCGCGCGGCGCGGGCTAAAAGAGGGTGAGCTGGTCAAACTTGAATCCAAGCGAGGTGCCATATTCGTGCAGGTGCAAGGCGATGACAGCTTGCGTTCGGGCCAAGTGTATTTGCCGATGCACTGGGGGAAACGTTTTCTCGGCGGCAAGGATAGTGCGGGCGTCAATACCCTTACCGTGCCTACGTTCGATCCGATTTCGCGCCAGCCGGAGCTCAAACATGCCGCCGTTAAAATCGTCGCGGCTGATTTGTCGTGGCATTTAACGGCGTTCGTGAGCTGTACTGACAATGAAATTGATTTATTTGATCAATTGCCGGCCATGCAAAGTGAGGTCGCATTTTTTAGCAGCGTGTTGATGGGTCGTGAGCAGCCCGGTGTGCTGGTACGTGCGGCACATCATGGCGCGCCGAGTGCCAGGTGGTTGGCAACACTGGATACGCTGCTCGGCCTCGACAGTGAAAATACACTGCGTTATGACGACACGCGTCGCAGCAGTTCGCGGCGCATGCTGATTGACGCGGACCGTTTGATCGCGGTGCGCTTGTGCGGGCCTGCTGGTGCTATCACCAGCGGTGAATGGTTACGCGAGTGGTTGCTGGCTGAAAAATCAATTGCCGAAATTCGCCGCCTGCTGCTCTCGCCCGCCACCCACGCGCCGTCCGGATTCGTACTCGGTGGACGCGTCGTGTGTCAGTGCTTCAACGTCACCGAAGAGACAATCATCTTAGCGCTGGGGGAAATGCGCGGAGGTGATGTTGAACATGACCAACGATTGCAACAACTGCAACAGCAACTCAAATGCGGCACCAACTGCGGCTCGTGCATGCCGGAGCTCCGGCAGCGGGTGGCGAAATCAAACCCCAATAAACACGTCGAGGCCGCGTGACACATTCAAAACAGGGCAAAGTATTTTTAGTCGGTGCCGGGCCGGGCGATCCTGAATTGCTCACCATCAAAGCCGCGAAAACTATTGGCTTGGCTGATGTTTTATTGGTGGACGATTTGGTCAGCGATGAGGTACTGCTATTTGCGAAAGCGGACACGCGAGTTGTCTATGTGGGCAAGCGCGGCGGATGCAAATCCACGCCGCAAGCATTTATCGAACGTTTGATGGTGACTGAAGCCACACAGGGGAACACGGTGGTGCGGCTCAAAGGTGGTGATCCATTTATTTTTGGTCGTGGCGGTGAAGAGTGCGAGACGCTACGAAATGAAGGCATCGAATGCGAAGTGATTAACGGTATTACTTCCGGCTTGGCAGCCCCTACCGCACTCGGCATTCCGCTGACCCATCGCGATATTTGTCACGGCGCGATTCTTATCACCGGTCACGCCGGCGAGGATGCCAAAACCGCGCCTAATTGGGCAGCAATCGTCGCCACCGGCTTGCCGCTGATTATTTACATGGGCGTGTCGCGTTGCGAATCGATTCAGCGTGAGTTGCTCAGTGCGGGCATGTCGCCCTCCATGCCGGTTGCCGTGATTCAACACGCCACACGCCATGACGAGCAATCGCTCATCACCACGTTGCGCAATCTCGTTGTTGATCTCATCGTAAGCAAGCTCGGCAGCCCGGCGATAATGGTGGTGGGCGAGACGGTGCGGTATGCGGTGTCGCGTCATCAGATATTGGCAGATGTGCAAGTTGTGGGGGCTTAATACGACGCACTAGATTCCTGATTCCCTCCCCTTAAAAATACAAACACTAGCACTGGCGGGTTCTTTGGGACAATACTGGCTGAAACGGCGCGACAGTATTGGTGCTTTACACATGAAAAAATCAATTTGATAAGGCGGTTTCGCCGAACGATAGTGAGTAATGCGTGACGCGCGCGCGATTTCACAATCTGCACAACTTAAAATTAAAAACAATGAACCCAACTGCAATCATCGCTGATGACACGTGAGCGGGGAATTTGCGACGCATGCGTCGCGCCCGCGAGCGCCCAAGCCCATGCAGGGGCGCGGGAGCTGGTACAGTAGTTACACAACTTAAAATCTATAACCATGAACCCAACCGCAATCATCGCAGATGACGAACAACATCTCTCCCAATTTCTAAAAGATCGTCTCGCAGCACTCTGGCCGGAATTAAACGTTGTGGCACTCGCGGCCAACGGCCCCGAAGCATTGCGATTAATTGACGATCTCGCACCTGACATGGTATTTCTCGACATCCGTATGCCAGGTTTAACCGGCTTGGAAGTTGCTTCGCGAATTGATGCGAAAACGCGCATCGTATTTGTCACCGCCTTCGATCAATACGCGGTCGATGCATTTGACAAACAGGCGGTGGATTATTTGCTGAAGCCAGTGACCGATGAGCGCCTTACGCGCGCGATCTCGCGGCTAAAAGACAAGCTCGCCAAGAATGAAATGCCGCAAGATCTCAATGCATTATTGAAATCACTATCAAGCGTATTGCCACAAACCAAGGCGAGCTTTCTGCGCTTTATTCGCGCGTCTGTCGGCGAGCTTACCAAACAAATTCCCGTCGATGAAGTGCGGTATTTTCAGGCGCAGGATAAATATGTGAGTGTCTATACCAAAGAGGGCGAATCGCTGATCCGCACACCATTGGCTGAACTGCAAGCGCAACTCAATCCGGATGAGTTCTGGCAAATTCATCGCTCCACCATCGTCAACGTGAACGCTATCGTCGGCACCAAGCGCGACATCATGGGCCACACGATGGTGAAATTAAAAGACGTGAAAACGGAGCTGCAAGTGAGCCGTGGTTATGCGCATTTATTTAAAGGAATGTAACCCGGGAATGTAATTCAGATCGCGCGAATTTGTTTATCGTGCCATCGCGTCAATATGATGAGCGCTGTGATCGCGCCGATCATGGCAAAAAACATATCGGATTGCGTGTCCCAAATATAGCCCTGCGTGCCCAAAAATTCATCCGCGCCCTGGCCGAGTAATAACGCTGTCCACCATTCGATCAGCTCGTAAAAAGCTGAAATCGCCATGCAGATCGAAACGCATAAAAACGGCAAGAGTTTGCGATGGTTAATGTTGAATTTGCGAATCAATAACTCGCGCGCCGCAATCGCGGGCACGAAGCCCTGCGCGAAATGGCCGATTTTGTCGTAGTTGTTGCGCGCGAAACCAAACCAGTCCTGCATCCAGAAACCGAGCGGCACCTTAGCATAAGTGTATGCGCCGCCCAACATTAAAATCAAACCGTGAACGACAATCAAGGCGTACAACAAAGGCGTGAGGGGAAAGTTTTTTCGTGTCGGCCACATGAATGCGAACGCGATAAAACAGGGGAACACTTCCATCAGCCAGGTGACGCGATCTGTAGCTCGCCAACCAGAGGCGAGTAAACCCAGCGCCCACAACGCGGCAATGATCAAGAGGTTTCTGGCATGGCTGTTTTGATTCATTCATTGCTTTCAGGTCTGATGCAAATACCAGACACGTGCTACTATTTTCTTCTTATTTCTGCGCTAATTTTTATGTCGATCAATATTCAATTCAATGGCGAAACAAAATCGCTTGTGGAAAGCATCACCGTTGCCGCGCTGTTAGCCGATTTACCACTCGCGGGCAAGCGTTTCGCGGTAGAGCGCAACGGTGAAATCGTGCCGAAATCGCAGTTGGCGAATGTTGATGTTTGCGACGGCGATAGTTTCGAAATTGTTATCGCAGTGGGCGGAGGTTAGTCATCTTGATTAAGGAAACGTATGCCACGCAACACTGAGAAATTAATCATCGCCGACAAACAATACAACTCGCGCCTGTTGGTGGGCACCGGAAAGTATCGCGATTTCAACGAGACCCGCGACGCCATTGTTATGAGCGGCGCTGAAATTGTTACGGTCGCGATTCGCCGCGTCAACATTGGTCAAAACGCGAACGAGCCTAGTTTGCTGGAGGTGCTGCCACCATCAAAATTCACCATCCTGCCCAATACCGCTGGCTGCTACAACGCCAAAGAAGCCGTGCGCACACTGCGCCTCGCGCGCGAGTTGCTTGATGGTCACGCGCTGGTGAAGCTGGAGGTATTGGCCGACGATTCCACATTATTTCCCAACATGCCCGAAACCATCATTGCAGCGAAAGAGTTGGTCGCCGATGGTTTTCAGGTGATGGTGTATTGCACCGATGATCCGATTCAAGCGAAAGCGCTGGAAGAAATCGGCTGTGTGGCAGTGATGCCATTGGCCTCGCTGATCGGCTCCGGCATGGGCATTTTGAATCCGTGGAACTTGGACATTATTCTGGATCGCGCCACAGTACCCGTGCTGGTTGACGCCGGTATTGGCACTGCATCGGACGCCGCCATTGCGATGGAATTAGGCTGCGATGGTGTGCTGATGAATACCGCGATTGCGAAAGCAAAAAATCCGGTGTTAATGGCAAGCGCAATGAAAAAAGCCGTGGAAGCTGGGCGCGAAGCGTATCGGGCGGGACGGATGGCGAAGAAGATTTATCAAGCGAGTGCAAGCTCGCCCAGTGAGGGGAAGATCACTTGATGGGGAACCCCCGCGAGCGAGATTTTAGAACTTGAACAAAATCCCAATCGAATAATTATCCGCATCAAACGCACTGCCCAATGCGTTACCGCCAAGTTTGCGGAATCGTTCCACTTCGAGGCGCAGGCCCAAATTTTGGCTCAAGTCATATTGCACGCCGAATCCGAGTTTGCCTGCGGTGGAGATCTGTGATGCGCCAGAGGTGGCAAGGTCAATACTGCCTGATGCGTTGAACACGCCATCGGTTTTCATGCGCTGCACACCGGCGCGACCCAACAGCGAAAACTTATCAAAAATGGGCAGGGTGCCGACCAAATCGAGGCCGTAGCCTTTTGCTTTTAGCTCGGTATTCAAACTGCCGGCAGGCGTCACATTCGCTTGATAACTATATTTACCAAGGTCGGTGTAATTGCCTTCAACGCCCACATAGGGACCAAATTGATAGCCTAGTTTTAAGCCGTAGCTGGTGGTTTTGTCGCTAAGCGAAACCGATGGCGATGAGAATCCCAAATCAAGTAGTTGGCTTGAAATATCGCCTCCGTTCAAGCCCGCTTTGGATTGCCCAGCGGATGCGCCCAAATAAAATTGCGCGTGTGCGCTGGTGGCGGTGAAAGTGGCGATGCAAAGTAGCGTGCGTATTAAATATTTGAACTTATAAGTTTTCATATTGAATCTGCTCTTCCGTAGCGTTAAATTTTATACCAGCTATTAGGCCATACGATACTGAAAAAGTTGCGCGGCCTTATTTTATTCGCCCTTCGCCACACCTTCGCGGCGTGGATCAGCGCCACCCGACCAGCCCGAACGTGGCTTCACAATTGCCGCAATGCCGCTGCGGTTGCCCGCATTGTTGTCACTCGCGCGTTTGCCATCAAAAACAATACCATGAATGCCCGAATTAATATCGATCACGCTCACCACATGGCCTTTTGCTTCGAGGCCCGCTTTCAAATTTTGATTCGGGCTGCCGCGTTCCAGGCTCGTCGTCGCCGAGGTCTGCGCGCCAAAATTACCGAGGTTGATCGCGTCCTGAATATTCAATTTCCAGTCGAGTACGCCGATCATCGTCTTGGTCACGTACTGAATAATATTGCTGCCGCCCGGTGAGCCCACCACCATTTGCACACGGCCTGCTTGATCGAACACGATAGCGGGTGCCATTGAGCTACGCGGACGCTTGCCGGGTTCGACACGATTCGCGACCGGCACGCCATTGCTGACCGGCACAAATGAAAAATCAGTGAGCTGGTTATTCAACAAAAATCCGCGCACCATTTGCTTCGCGCCAAATGCGGATTCAATCGTTGTGGTCATCGTGACAACATTGCCGGCACGGTCAACAATCGAGATGTGCGATGTGCCCGGTAAATCGGCCGATTGATCTGCCGACATTGGCTTGGTCACGCCGGGCGGCACACCTGCGACGGGCGCACCCATGCTGCGCGAAAGGTTGATAATTTGCGCACGCGATTTCAAATAATTTTTATCCAGCAATCCCGCCATCGGTACGGTGAAAAAATCAGGATCAGCCATGTACAGCGCGCGATCTGCATACGCCAGGCGATACGCCTCTGCAATCAGATGCGTTGATTCCACTGTCTGCGCGCCGAGTGAAGCCACATCAAAGTTTTCTAGCATGCTCAATGTCATCAACGCAGTCGCGGCAGAACTGGGCGCGCCCATGGTGCAAATATTCCACTGCGTGCGATAAGTGGTGCAAATGGGATCACGCTTTTTCGCTTGATATCCAGCGAGATCGCCTTCGCTCAACAAGCCAGGATTGGTCGGATGATTGCGCACCGCAGCGACCATGTCGCGTGCGATATCGCCTTTGTAAAAAGCATCTGCGCCACCCGCTGCGATTGTGCGCAACGTGGCCGCGAATTCCGGATTTTTCAGAACGGTACCGACCGCTTTCGGCGTGCCATCCGCGTTATAAAAATACGTCGGCGCTTGCAAAGGCTGCGCGTTTAATTTTGGTTCAGCCGATTGTGCAGCATCGCCTGAAGTCGCTGAGAACAAACGTCCGCTGATTGCAAACCCTTGCTCGCTCAAACGAATCGCGGGCTCAAATAACTTGCTCCAGGCGAGCTTGCCTTTTTCTTTGTGCGCCAGCTCCAGCATCCGCAACACACCCGGCGTGCCCACCGAGCGGCCGCCGACGCGCGTGGCAAATGACAGCGGCGCGCCCGCTTCGCTTAAAAATAAATTGCCTGTGGCCGCTGCTGGCGCAGTCTCTCGACCATCATAGGTTTCGAGCTTTTTATTTTTGCCATCGTAATGCAACATAAATGCACCGCCGCCGATGCCCGATGATTGTGGCTCAACTAAATTCAGCACCATCTGCACCGCAATCGCAGCGTCTATCGCGCTTCCACCCGCGCGCAACATTTCAATGCCAGCATCCACCGCCAACGGATTCGCTGCGACCACCATATCTTTATTGGTAAAAACAATCTGCTTCGGCGTCCAGCCCGATGGCAATTCAGGCGGATTTTGCGCGACCGTAGCACAGCTCGCCGAAAACAACAGCGCAGC
>JANXWW010000196.1 GCA_025350945.1 Burkholderiales bacterium | reverse complement strand
CGACAAAACTTCTTCGACTGAACCCATCACACCAAATGCCTTTTGGTGACAATGCCCGTGCAGCAGCACATGTTTTTTGTCGAGTGGCTTGAGATTTAGATTTAGACTCAAATTGAGGCGGCCTGCGTTTTTTTCGCGCACGAGAAACTCTTCGAGTAAAAATGAATTCGCGGCGAGTTGTTCAGTTTTTGGCTCCGGAAACATAGCAATAAATTCATCGCGCAGCGTGAGTAAACATGAAGGTTCCAGCCCCACCACCGCAATGCCGCGTTCAACAAATGGCATTAACTCGTCAATAGTGCGGCGCGCTTCTTTCTTTGCTTCATCCACCATGCCCGTCGCGAGAAATGTACGGCCACAACAAAGCGGGCGCGATTCGTTTTTGACTTTTGCGATGTGAACGAAATAGCCTGCGGCTTCCAGCACGCGCCGCGCCGCGACCAGGTTTTCTGGTTCAAAATAATTATTGAAGGTGTCGGTAAAAATCACAACTTCGTGTACATTTTTCTCGCACTTGTTTTTATTAAAAAGTGAACTGCCTGTAAACGATTGGCTAGTCCACTTCGGCAATATTCGCTTTGCCGAAAAACCGAAAAACTTCTCGCTCAGCCACGCCGCACCCGGCACCACATCCCGTAGATTCAATATCCACGCGGCTTTTGAGGCCATTGGCGCATAGCGCGGCAGATACGCGATGAGCTTATCCGCCCATGAATAGCCGTGCTGTTTTTTGTAGTGGTGCAAAAATTCAATCTTCATTTTCGCCATGTCCACACCCGTCGGACATTCGCGTTTGCAGCCTTTGCAGCCGACGCATAAATCCATCGCGTCGTGTACCGCCTCCGATGTGAACCCATCGGCACCGAGTTGACCGCTGATGGCGAGGCGCAATGTATTGGCGCGCCCACGTGTAAGGTGCTGCTCGTCGCCGGTGACGCGATAACTGGGGCACATGGTGCCCGCGTCAAACTTGCGACAGTGACCGTTGTTGTTGCACATCTCGACCGCCCCCGCGAAGCCCTTTTCGTTTTTCCAATCCAGCACGGTAGCGATTTTTTGTGTGTTGTAGCCGGGCTGAAAACGAAACAGTGAACGATCATCCTGCCGGGTCGGATTCACGATCTTGCCGGGATTCATTAAATTTTTAGGGTCAAATAATTGTTTGATCTCGCCCAGCGCAGCCGTCAAACGCGGCCCAAAAAACGGCGCAATCCATTCGCTGCGCACCAGACCATCGCCGTGTTCGCCTGAGTATGTGCCTTTGTATTCACGCACCAGTTCTGCTGCTTCGCAAGCAATGGCGCGCATCTTTATGGCACCATCTGCACGCATATTCAAAATGGGCCGCACATGCAACGTACCAACCGAGGCATGTGCATACCATGTGCCTTTGGTGCCGTGCTTGGTAAAAACATCTGTCAGGCGCGACGTGTATTCGGCCAAGTGTTCCAGCGGCACACAACAGTCTTCGATAAAGCTGACGGGCTTGCCTTCGCCACGCATTGACATCATGATGTTGAGCCCCGCTTTGCGCACGTCCCACAACGCTTTTTGCGAAGCCGCATCGGTCATCTTCACGACCGAATTAGCGAGTCCCAAATCACCCATCAGTTGCGTGAGATCGTTGAGTTTTCGTTTAAGCATGGCAAGATCATCGCCAGCAAATTCCACCAGCAGGATGGCGTCTGGCTCGCCAATCAGCGCGGCATCAATGGTTGGGCGAAACGCGGGATTGCTGCGCGACAAATCAATCATGGTGCGATCCACCAACTCGACCGCGACCGGATTTAGTTTTACGATGTGCTGCGTCAATTGCATCGATTGATGAAATGTCGGGAAATTTATCACACCGAGCACTTTGTGTTTCGGTAGTGGCGAGAGTTTTAATTCGAGTGATTTGAAATACGCGAGCGTGCCTTCAGAGCCAACCAGTAGATGCGCGAGATTAGGAGCCAGCGTTGAATAATTCAGCGGATCGCGCGGCGCAAAAATATCGATGTTATAGCCCGCCACACGCCGGAGCAATCGTGGGAAGCGTGCGGCGATTTCATCTTTTTCGCGCTCACAAATAGCGCGAATGCCGCGAAGCAAATTTTGATAACGCGTTGAGCGACCACCATCAATATCGTTATGCAACTCAGAAAATTTCTCCACCGCGCCATCCGCCAACACCGCTTCAATTGCCGCGACGTTATGCACCATATTGCCGTAAAACAATGATCGCGAACCGCAGGAATTATTGCCCGC
>JANXWW010000178.1 GCA_025350945.1 Burkholderiales bacterium | reverse complement strand
CCGTGGGCCGCATCGGGTCGCGCGATTGCAAATGGTCGCGACGAAGGTTTCACCAAATTAATTTTTGATGCCGAGACCCATCGCATTATTGGCGGCGCCATTGTTGGCACGCATGCAGGTGACATCATCGGCGAGTTGGCCCTCGCGATTGAGATGGGCAGTGACGCCACCGACATCGGCAAAACCATTCACCCGCATCCCACACTGGGCGAATCAATTGGCATGGCAGCGGAAGTGTTTGAAGGCGTGTGTACTGATTTGTCGCCGCAGAAAAAATAGCGGGTTTAATCTGAAACCCAGTCTGAAAACCGCTCTGAAAATAAACGTCCGTCAATTTTGGCTCGCCGTTGGCATCGCGATCATCGCGTTGCTCTGGTATTTATCGCTGATGCGCTCCCCGCCGAATATCGATGTTGCGGACGGCGATAAATACGGCCACCTGCTCGCTTACGCGGGCACGATGTGGTGGTGGGCGCAGCTATGGCGAACCTGGCGGAAACGATTGCGGCTCGCATTTTTGCTGGCAATGATGGGCGTGGTGATTGAATTCGTGCAAGGCGCAACCGGCTGGCGCACGTTTGATGTGATGGATATGTTGGCGAATGGCGCGGGCGTGTTGGTGGGTTGGGTTTTAGTTGTGACGCCGCTCGGGCGAGCGCTTCAGATGATGGAAAAGCGGGTTAGCTAGTCATAGAATTCAAGGCAATATTGAATTTATAAGGTCTAATACAGGCGCACTTTAGCAAGCATAAATGCTTCAAGAGCCACGTTCATGTTAGCGTTTCTGAAATATTAAGCCGTAATGTGCAATAGTGTTTCGCATTACAAACCGGTGTAATTCAATTCCCTACAATCAAACTATGCCCGAAATATATATCAGCACTGACGTAGAGACCGATGGCCCGATTCCTGGGCCGCATTCGATGCTTAGCCTCGGCTCTGCTGCCTACACCGCAGATAAACAGCTTGTATCGACTTTCTCCGCAAATTTGGAAACACTACCTGGCGCATCCGCACACCCAAAGACCGCAGAGTGGTGGGCTACACAGCCAGAGGCATGGGCGGCTTGCCGCTCAGATTTGGAAACGCCGGAACACGCAATGCAGAGATATTTGCTTTGGGTCAAGTCGCTCACGGGAAAGCCCGTTTTCGTTGCTTATCCCGCAGGTTTTGACTTTCTATTTGTCTATTGGTATCTGATGCGCTTTGTGGGCGAGAGCCCGTTTAGCCACTCAGCGCTCGATGTCAAATCGTTCGCAATGGCGGTATTAAAAATTGGTTATCGTGACAGCACCAAGAGGAACATGCCGAAGCATTGGTTTGACAAGCTGCCTCATTCACACGTTGCCCTCGATGACGCCATTGAACAAGGCGCACTTTTTTGCAATATGCTCAGAGAAAGCCGCGCTTAACGCTGCGCACGTCACCGGCGTATCAAGCCAACGCCCTTAACGCATTCCCGCCCTTAGGCACCGGCGTTCTCGCCACATTCATCACCATCGCGAGCATGCCGTAATAGCCGCACAAGGCCGTCAAGTCGATTACACCGCGTTCGCCAAATAGCGCGAACATCTTCGCGTAACTTGCATCGGATACGGCATGATTGACATGCAGCTCATTGCAGAATTCAAAAATAATTTCTTCCTGTATCGTCATGGCCGATGGTCGCCGGCCTTCGGCAATCGCATCAATCGTTTCTTTTGTGACGCCCACGTCGGCGGCGATTTTGGAATGTACATGCCATTCAAAACCCTGCGCCCACCAGCGCGCAACAATCAGGATGACGAACTCGGATAATCGCGGCGGCAATGCCGAGTGGTAGCGCAAATATTCGCCGGTTTTTTGTACGCGCCGCATCAGCTCGGGTGAACGCAGTAGCGGCACAAATGGGCCAAACACCGCGCCACGCGGGCCGTTTGCGAGTTCCGTTGCCGCCTCGCGCTGCTCCGATGTGAAATCAGCCTCAGCTATCGGCGGCATACGATCTTGCATTTGATTTTGCAAAATTACTCTCCCGCTTTGATTTTATTGTCTTTGATGACCTTGGCCCAGCGGTCAATTTCGACATCCAAAAATTTGCTTAATTCATCCGGCTTGGACGCCACAATTTCCATCCCCTGCGCAATCAAACGATCACGCACCGCGGGCTCACTCAATACTTTTGTCAGCGCCGCATTCATGGCGGTAATAATCGCG
>JANXWW010000169.1 GCA_025350945.1 Burkholderiales bacterium | reverse complement strand
TTCGGTTTGGCGCGCGCCCAGACTTGCATCAGTAAATCATTGACCGCATTCGGTGTGGCGGCCATGTTGTCAGCCACCGAGTATTCCGCGTAATTTTGATAGCCCTGCAATGTGGCTTGCTCATGGCGCAGTTGAATAATTTTCGCCGCAATCGCGCGATTGTCATGCGCGCCTGCATATTCGCCGCGCTGCGTCCACGCCTGGTACGCAATCTCGCGCAGATCACGCCGATCCGACATCGTGATAAACGGCATCAACAGCGAGCGCGACAAGGTAATGACATACGCCTCGGGCAGGCCACGTTCAATTGCCGCCTGTCTTGCCGCTGCACGCAGCGATGCGGGCAGGCCCGCCAGATCGGCTTCGGTTGCGAGCACCAATTGAAACGTGGCTTCATCCGCCAACACGTTTTGCGAAAATTGGGTCGTGAGCACCGCGAGCTGCTCAAGCAATTCGCCGTAACGTACTTTCTCGGCGGGTGCGAGCCTCGCGCCGGCGCGCACGAAATCGGTATGCAAACGCTCCGTCAATCGCATTTGCTCCCCATTCAGGTTTAGCGATTGACGTTTTTGAAACAGCTGATCGATTCGCTTGAATAACGTCGCGTTCATGTAAATCGCATTGCCGTGCGCCGCAAGCGGTGTCGCCATGTCGCGCTCGGCTGCCTGCAACGCAGGCGATGTTTCTGAAGCGGTCAGATTATCGAACGCAAGCTCGATCCGATTCAACAATCGGCCACTGCGATCAAATGCGACCAGCGTATTTTCAAACGTGGCGTCTGCCGTATTGTTGGCAATTGCGTCCAGCTCATCACGATGCGCACCGAGCGCCACTGAAAATGCGGGCACAAAATCTTCTGCCGCAAACTCACCAAACGGCGGCAGGCCATATGGTGTGTTCCAGTCATCCAGCAGCGAATTGGCAGTGGGTAATGTTTGAGGCGTTTTTACGATTAGCGAATTCATGCGAATTCCGAAACGAGTGGATTAGAAGTAATTTTAGCAGCCGAATACTCATCATCTCAAACAGAAAAGCCATTTGCCTTGATAACTGTTTTCAGAACAAGCGCACGAAATATTAAAAATATTTTCATTAACTTATTGACAACCCCCCCCCCCCATTAACTTAGTATTGATTAGCTAGTAATTAATGCCCAATGTTAGCAAACGCCCTAATCGTGAATCGAGTTATATCGACGATTAATGAGAGCGTTAAATTGCACTCTGTTAATGGTGAATCTTTCTTGCTAACTTTTGATAAAAGGACGTACTACATGAAAAAATATTTGCGTTTGACAGTAATTTTTTTATTCTTGCCTTTGGTGGTTGTGGCGGGTGGAATCGCTGCGAATCTTTGGATTAGTACAATTGAAAATGGAGCAGGGCTCGAATTAACCGCTAGTACGGACGAGTTTATATTGCGTCAAAGGGCTGCGACGCTTTTAGTCTCGCAAAAAGTAAAACCCCTAATAAGTGGCGCCGTTTATTTAATTGTATATACAGATAGAGGTTCAGAACAGTGCGAGGTGTTTGTGGGCTCTCCGCTTTGCGGCCTAAAAGAGGATACATTGAGAAAGCCAAAAAATGTTGGATTATCAGGCGACGATAAGGGAGGCGGAGGTGCCAGGGGAACATGTGATTTTGGCCTTTCTCCTTATGGTCACTGGGTAGCGACAACCACGGTTCAAGCCGGTTCTGTCATTGGTTATACTGAAGAGTTTATCGTTGATGGCTACATGTCCATAAAAAGTTGTTGATTACGCTTTTTACGTTTCCTTGAGGACTTTATGAGTAAAAAGTTGCTTATTAGAGTTTTGTTACCTGCGGCTGTAGCGGCAACAATTATTTTGGTCATTCTCTTGCGGGATCGGACAGCAGTAAATACTGTTTCTCCCTCTGCAAAAGTAATAACATCTGGTGTTCCTGAAATACTCAAGGATGAGTCGCGTTTGGTCGCGCAAATGCAGCCAAACGCGACTGTAAAGGAATTAGCTGTCGAGCCAAAAATTGATTCGGCGCTGGTGAGGTTTAAGCAGGGCGTCCAACTCACCGCTTTATATAACGAGTTAATGAACGCGCAAGATATAGGTTCTTTGTATTTGGCATCCGAAATTGTTCAACAATGCGCGCTATTTGGTCATATGAGTGAATCCACATATAAAGCCGTTCGACCTGGTACGTTGGATATTGCAGTTCAAACGTTAAAAACAGTAAAGCAGTCATGCGCGGGTGTTGATGTTTCTAACGAAGCACTTCGGCGCGCATATGAAATGGGTAAGAAGGCGAAAGCTGCGGGCGATCCCGCGGCTACAGCAGTGCATTCTATTTTTATGTCTCATGACACGCCCGCGGACGCATACGATGTAGCGCGCACCTTGCTGAAACGTTATCCGGATAATCCAATTATCTTAGAGGCAACATTGACTTACTTGAGCCCTATGTTGAGCCCAACAGGTTTGCGAATCGGTAGTGACGACGTGGTTCTTCGCAACGCAGATAATAATCAAGCAGATGCTGCTTTAATACTGGCCCTATGCCAGCAAACCGATAGCTGTAATCTGCAAACCTCCGCTTACCTACAAAGAGAATGTATTGTCGGTGGTCGATGCGCGCCCACTATGCAAGATTATGTCGGCCAATTTTTATTACCACAGGATGCACTTGCGGCCTTGCCCACTTATACAGCGCGGCTTTCAGATTTGATTACACAACAACGTTGGGATTTGCTTGGCTATACGGACGCCAATCGTCCATCACAAATCAAACCATCAATCATCACTGCGCCAATCTTGCCTTCGCCAACCAACAAGTCAAAAATATAGTACTAACGCTGGCCGGTAGAAGAAAAATATATCGTCGGATATGGGTAGCTAGGGTGCCTTAATATCGAGGGGAAGACCAAGAAGCGACGTGGCAATACGCGCAAGCGGGGCGCTATAATATTTGCACCTAGATCGTGCAAAAAAAGCGGTTTTATAAAAAGTTGTGCCCCCATGAAGCATCCGGATACACTCAACACCCTGAAAACAGAGGCAGGTTTTTCGCTGATCGGTGACGCCGTGGGCAACCTCACGCTCGGGCGCGGACGCGTGGCAGGCGCGGCCGTGCATATTGCGCTGGTGGAAAATAAAATTGCGTCTGGCTCGCTAGGTGTTAAGGAATGCGACAAATTGGCGAGCTTGTTTAAAATCGTTGCCACGCAAAAAACGCCGCTCTTGTTGTACCTCGATTCAGCCGGCGCGCGCGTGTCGGAAGGCT